>JAGRMP010000169.1 GCA_020441225.1 Maritimibacter sp.
GCAAGTTCTCCTTCATGGGCAACGGCCGGGCCAAGGCCGTGTTCCAGGGCGACGGCTTCGTCAAGATCCTCGCCGACAAGGAGACCGACCGGATCCTGGGCGTGCATATCATCGGGCCGGGCGCGGGCGATCTGATCCACGAAGCCTGCGTGGCGATGGAATTCGGCGCGGCGGCGGAAGACCTGGCGCGGACCTGCCATGCCCATCCGACCTTCTCGGAAGCGGTGCGCGAGGCGGCGCTGGCCTGCGGCGACGGGGCGATCCACGCCTGAAGCCCGGGCAGGGCGGGCAGGGGCGCCGGGACGCCCGTCCGCAGGACCAACACAGGGAAAAGGCCGGGGATTCACCCCGGCCTTTTCACATTTTCGCCCTGTCCGTATTTGACTCTGCCCGCCGAGTGTTGCGACCCTGCAGACAAATGCATGCAAAAGGCCCTGGACCATGACCCTTCGTTTTTCCTTTGAGCCCCTGAAACACAGCCTCGCGCTCGTGGCGGCCCTGGCGGTTGCGCTGACGCTGACACCGCCGCGGGCGGCGAGGGCCGATGCCGGCGACGCCATCGCCATCGGGATCATCGGGGCGGCGATCTATTGCGGCGCGACGCGCAAATGCACGACCCCCGGGCGCAGCAGCGGCCGCGGTGCCGGCCCGGCCGATGCGGTTGCTCTGGGCGGGCAGACCGCAATGTTGGTGCAGGGGGGCTTGCAGAACCTCGGGTTTTACAACGGCGCCATCGACGGCGCCATCGGCGCGGGCACGCGCAATTCGATCCGGGCCTACCAGGCGGCGATCGGGGCGAATCAGACCGGGGTGCTGACGGCCACGCAGATCAACGACCTCGTCGCGCTGAGCCCGAGCTATTTCGGCTACCCGGCGGATCACCCGCAGCTGTTCAACGCCGATGTCGCCAACGATCTCGACCGCGCCGGCGTGCGCCAGCTCCAGGCGGCGCTGAACCAGCAGGGCTACGCGGCGGGCTCGGTCGACGGCGCCTTCGGCGGCATGACCCGCAACGCGATTGCGGCCTACAAGGCGGCCAACGGCCTGCCCGGCCAGCCGGTCGCCTCGCGGCGGCTGCTTGCGCGGCTCATGGGCTGGGCGCCGCCGGAACCGGCGGGCAAGCAGATCGTCAACGCCCGCCAGGGCATTGCACCGGCGCCGGTCGCTGCTCCGGCCCTGCCCGCTCCGGTGGCGGTCCCGCAGGGGCCCGCGCCGGAACCGATGATCCCCGCGGCGGTGCCGGCGGGCGAATTGAACTTCGACATTCTCGGCGTCACGCTCGGGATGAGCACGGCGCAGGTGAAGAGCACGCTCATGGCGGCGCTGGGCGGTGAGCTGATGTTCGACCAGGCCGAGGCGGCGAGCTTCGGCGCCGGGGGGGCCGTGACGGACGGGTTCCTCACGGTGCAGCCGAGCTGGCCGGAACCGCCCGCCGAGCAGGTGCTGGCGCTGTTCGACGCAGGCCGGCCCGAGCTGGGCGCGGTGGCGGTGTTCCGGATGATCCGGATGCCCGAGACGGTCGACCAGGCGACGTTCGAGGCCCAGGTGCTGCCGGACATCGTGGCGAATTACGGTGGCGAAGGCATGGTCGCGGGCGAGAACCGCTGGATCGGCAAGGCGGCGGCGCGTGCGGCGGGCCTCGGGGCCGCCTGCGGCAATCCGGGGCTCAGCGTGGATACCGGCGTGGCGCATGCGCTCGACGGGCTGTGGCGCTCGGGTGGCGGGCCGCGGCTCGATGGCGGGCTCGGCGACATCACCGCGGATTGCGGCGAAGTGCTGAGCGTGGACTATGCCGGGTCGGTGATCCGGATCGGGCTGTGGAATTCCTCGGCGCTGGCCGGCGGTGCCGCAAGCGGTGCGAGCGCGACGCCGAAGATCAAGTTTTGAACCGAACGCGGGCGGGCGAAATTCGCGCCGCGCAGAAAAAAAGGCCGGGGTTCGCACCCCGGCCTTTTCGTGCCGGACGGCACGGCCGCGCCGACGGGGGCAGGATAACCCTTCGACACGGGATCGGCTGCGGGCGGGAGCCGGCGTCCGCGTTTCGTTCGGAAGCCAAACGCAGCCGGGCGCGAAACCTGTCGCCGGGCGCGATCACGAAAGGGCGAGGGCGGCGTGCGGGGCTCAGCTCACCAGCATCTTGAGGCCCTGGGTCACGTCGGTGCGGACGGCAAGGCGCAGCCCCGGTTCGTCGCCGGCGGCGAGGGCGGCGAGGATCATCCTGTGGTGGCGCTGCAGATCGGTGCGGTTCTTGGCCATGTAGAGCGCGCGCATGGTCGGCCCGAGCTGCAGCCAGACCGTTTCGGCCAGCGCCAGCATCGCCGGCGCCTGGGCGCGCAGATAGATCGTGCGGTGGAACTCCAGGTTGGTGCGGATGTAACCCGCGACCTCCTGCTTGGCGACATGCTCGGCGATACGCGCGTTGATCGCACGCAGCCGGTCGATCAGCGCCATATGCGCCCGCGGAAGTGCGCGTGCCGCCAGTTCGGGTTCGAGCAGCGCGCGCAGCGAGGCCAGCTCCTCGATCCGTTCGGGCGACAGATCGGGCGTGGTGATCCGGCCCGAGGACGACATGGTAAGGGCGCCTTCCGCAGCAAGCCGGCGAACGGCTTCGCGCACCGGGGTCATCGACACGTCGAAGGCGCCGGCGATCCCGCGCAGGGTGAGCGACACGCCGGGGTCGATCTCGCCGTACATGATCCTGAGCCGGAGCGTGCGGTAGACGCGCTCATGGGCGGCCAGGCTGGCTTCGGGTGCGTTCACTGCAGGTGAGCTGGACGTTGTCAACATGATCGGAGTATGTGATCACATTTCCGGCCCACGTCAATCGTTCTGTGCGGGGCTCAGGCCGGATCGTCGCGGAAGCGGAACCGGTGCAGGGCCTCGGCATTCTGTTTCAGCCAGCGGCGCGGGGCCTCGTAGCCCGGGCAGGTGCGGCCGACGGTGGCCCAGAAGGCGCGCGAGTGGTTCATTTCGATCAGATGCGCAACCTCGTGGGCGGCGACGTAGTCGAGCACATCCGGGGGCGCCATCACGAGCCGCCAGGAAAACATCAGATCGCCCCGCGCCGTGCAGGAACCCCAGCGCGAGCGGGTGTCGCGCAGGGCGAGCTTGCCCGGGGTGACGGCGAGGGTGGCGGCGTGACGGTCGACCGCTTCGGCGAGCGCAGCGCGGGCCTCGTGCTTGAGAAAGGCCATGAGCCGGGCGGGGGTGCGTTCGGGGTCGCGGTGCGGCACTTCGATCCGGCCGCCCACCAGCCGGACGGAGCGGCCCGCGCCGGTGACCACCGGGTGATCGGTGCCGCGAAACGGCAGGAGGCCCCCGGGCATCGGCACTTCGGCATCGGGCCGGTCGGCGAGGTGGCGGCGGATCCAGTCGGCCTTGTCCTCGACGAAGCTCAGCGCATGGCGGCGCGAAGCGCCCTTGGGCAGGGTCAGGGTGACCCGGCCATCGAGCCGCGAGACCCTGAGCGACAGCCGCCGCGCCCGCGCCGAGGGGCGGATGTCGAGGGCGATCGGCGGGTCGCCGGGAAGGATCAGGTGTTCGCCCATATCCGTGTCTGCTCTCCTCGCCTCTCGACCCGGTTTCCCACCGCGCGCGTTTCTGCGGGAACGGGCGGCCGCAAGCGTGTTGCCGGGTCTCTCGCCGGGTCTGCCAGCCATTTCCGAAAGCCTTTGACAGCCCTTCGCATGTGTGGCAAGTGCCCCCAAATCTCGCAGATGAACCTGACGACGGAAAGGGGTATTCCATGCCCAAGGAAGAATGGGGCACCAAGCGCACCTGCCCGGACACCGGCAAGCGGTTCTACGACCTCGGACGGACGCCCGTGGTCAGCCCGTACACGGGCAAGGTGGTCGAACTCGACACCGGGAAGGCCACGCGCACGATGGTTGCCGACAAGGCCGACAAGGAATCGCAGAAGGCCGAGGCGCTCGAGGACGAACTGCTCGACGACGATGACATCGAAGACGATGACGCCGCCGATGTCGATGTCGACATCGATGATGATGTTCTCGACGATGACGACGACGACGACGATGTCTCGCTCGACGATATCGCCGATGTCGCGGCGCCGGACGACGACTGACGCAATCGTCCTTTCATGATCGAGGGCCGGGTCGCCGACGGGCGGGCCGGCCTTGGTTTTTTCAGCCGCCTGCCGATTTTCAGCCGCCGCCTGTTTCGCTGCGTCGGAACGGGACCCCGATCGCGTTCACATGGCGGTCCGGGGCGAACGGGCGAAAGACACGCCGACCCCACGGTTCCTGCCTGGGGTTCCTGCCCGAGGTTCCTGCCTGATCTCGTGTATCAGCGGCACATGCAGCGACCTCCGCGCGAATGCGCCGCCCAGATCGGCATTCTCGAAAAACAGGACCAGGTTTTGGCGGCCGTCGGGTGCCGTGCTGTCGTCGTCCGCCGCAAAGACGGTTCGGACCAGCGACGCGCCATCGTGGATCGCGAAGCCGCCTTCGAACATGACGACCGTTACCTGTTCCTGCTGGATCTTGCGCCCGAGGATCTGCGCAGAGAGATGGTAGGATGGTTCGCTGCGCGCCGCAAACGGCAGTGAATTGACGAAGGTTATACCCGCCTCATGGCCGGTCCGTGCGGGTGGACTGTTGTGGGTTCACGCGCAGTTACGGGCGCGCCGCCCCCGAGGTCGCCGTTTTGCGCCGCTGATCCGGGGGGTTGCGTTCCGTTACTTGCGTTTCAACCGGTTCAGCCGCGCGCGGACCCAGGCTTTGCCGCCCGCCGACGCCATCGCCATGATCTTCTTGCGCGAGAAATCGTTGCGCAGGAGGCCGGTGACCGAGGCGGTGTCGAGCTTGGCCATGCGGCGGACCGAGGCATTCCATTCCTCGGGCCCGTATTTGGCGATCCGGGTGTTGATGAGGAAGCCCCATTTGTAATTGGTCTTGAGCTGGCGTTTTGCGCGGCGCTCGTAGGCCCTGAGCGGCTTGTCGCTGCCGGTCTTGACCGCCTGTCCGAGCTGTTCGCCGAGCACCCGGCCGAGCTCGATGCAGATGCGGATGCCTTCGCCCGCGGTCGGGGTCGCGAAATTGGCCGAGTCGCCCACCCGGATGACCCGGCCCCAGACCATCTGCTCCTCGAAGGCCACCGAGGGCAGGATGCCGGAATGCACCACCGGTTCGCCCTCGAGGGTCAGCTTGTAGCGCTTGAGCAGCTCCGTGTCGGCGACGACAGCGTCGAGCAGCCTGCGGGGGCTTGCGTCGGTGTCGGGCTGGATCACGCCGACGCCGATCCTCAGCGTGCCGAGCGCGGTGGCGAAGGCCCAGCCATAGCCCGAGGGCACCTTTTCGCCGAGGAAGATGATGCCGCGGTTGGGCGCGTTGTCGCCCAGCGGATATTCGTACTCGGTGCCGACGCCGAGCCGCTCGGGCCGGGCAGAGGTGAGGCCAAGGGCGCGCAGCACCGCCACATGCCAGCCCGAGGCGTCGATCAGGTAGCGCGAGACGATCTTGCGGTTGACCCCGTCGCGCGCGCGCACGGTGCTTTCGAACCTTCCGTCGCTGAGCCGGCGGGCGGCGGTGAACTTGGTGCCCAAGAGGATCTCGCGGTCCTTGTGGTCGGACTGGCTGGCGAGCCACTTGTAGAGCCGCGGCGTGTCGAGGATCGCCGGCAGGTTGCCCGCGAGCGGGATGATGGTATGGGCCGCATCGGCATAGGCCTCGTTCACTTCGAGCACGTTGTACATCTCGGGCGGGATGCCGAGCCGCGCGGTGTCGTCGGTCCAGGAGCCGCCCGAGGTGCGGATCGGCAGCCCGATCTCCTGGTCCTGGTGGACGATCACGGTCTTGACGTCGTCGGGCAGGCGCGAAGCGACCGACAGGCCGGCCGGACCGCCACCGACGATCAACACGTCGCAGGTATGGGGGGCATCGGCCATGGCGGGTCCTCGGGGTCGGGGGGGATGCCGCGCAAATCGCGGGTTCGGGGCAAGCTACCGGCGGGGGTGCGGCGTGTCCACGCTCCGCGCCCCCGGGGACGAGAAAATCCGCCGCCAGGTGCCCGATTTTTCGCTTGCAACGCTCCCGGCCCTCGCCTAAACACCGCCCACGCGGCCCGAGGCCGCACCCGGATGGGGCCTTAGCTCAGTTGGGAGAGCGCTTGCATGGCATGCAAGAGGTCAGGGGTTCNNNNTTCGACCCCCCTAGGCTCCACCATCGCCCTCCGCCATTTCCTGGAATGACCTGAACGGGTTGGACGGTCGTCCGATGTCTCGGGACGATCCTGTCACCGTTTTGCATGCAGCCGGTCAGACGACGTCCGATCGTGTCCCTGGGCCGGGATCCGAAACGGACCCGCTCGATAGCAGAGCTGGGCCGGCGCCGCGTCGATCCCGCGCGGCCCGGTGCCCCGGCCGCTTCAGTTCTTGTCCACCGGCTTCGACCGCATGCGGCCCGCCGTCTCGCGTTCGGCGCGTTTGCACCGCATCGGCGGCAAACCCTTGTCCATCAGGGCCATGTCCTCCAGCACCATGTCGCCCATCTGCTTGAACGCCACGTCGAGGGCGCCGGCACGGTGCGCGGAATGGATCAGCCCGGGCAGAGTGCGGGCGCGATGGTCTGCCGGCAGGGGTTCCTGCGGCCAGACATCCGAGGCGGCCACGATGTGCCCACGCTCGACCGCGTCGAGGAGCGCGTCGAAATCCACCACGTCGGCGCGGGAGAGCAGGATGAAGGCCGCCCCCGGGCGCATCGCGGCGAACTCCTCCGCACCGAGAAAGCCGCGGTTTTCGCTTGTCACCGCCGCCATGACGAAGATGAAATCCGATTGCGTCAGCACTGTTTCAAGACCGGCCGGCGTCACCTGGTGATCCTCGAGGATCGAGGGCGGGAGCCAGGGGTCGTAGACCTTGATGTTGCAGCGGAAGCCCGCGAGCAGGCGACCCAGCGCCCGGCCGAGATCGCCGAAACCGACGATGCCCACGTCGGCCCCGGTCAGCAGCCGCGCCGCGGCGTTGCCGTCGCCGCCCCAGAGCTCGGTTCCGGTGCGGAAATCGGCGTCGGCCGCGCTGATCTGGCGCGCGAGGTCGAGCGCGAAGCCAAGCCCGATCTCCGCCACCGGCACCGCGAAGACGGCGCCGGTCGTGACCACATGGATGCCGCGGGCGAAGATCTCGTCGTAGGGCATGTTGTCGAGCAGGTTGGATTCGACGTTCAGGACCGCCTTGAGCGCGGTCATCTTCGCGAGAGTCCGGGAGGAAATCGGCGGCTGGCCCAGCACGTAACGGGCCGCGCCAAGCACCGCGTCGGGCAATCCTGCGACCGCGTCCTCGGTCACTTCGACTAGGTCGTAGCGGGCCCGCAACTGCGCCAGTTTCGCGGGCGTGAAGATGAGATCGAGGGTCCGGGGCTCGGGCGCGCAGATCACCAGAGGTTTCGACGTTTCGGGCATTCTCTTGCCTTTCTCGAAAAATGAATCGATTTACAGGCAGGATAAACCGATTTATCGTCAGATTCGAGCCCCGATGGAACGGGGCCGGGAAAAGGCGAATCGACACGCCGAGGGAGAAAGATGGCCGCCGACGACAGGCTCACACGCGCGACGATCCACGATGTCGCCCGGCAAGCGGGTGTCTCGGCGGCGACCGTCTCGAAAGTGCTGCGCGGCGTCACATCCGTCCGCGCCGACAATGCCGAGCGGGTGCGGCGGGCCGTGGCCGAACTCGATTACCGGATGGACCCTGTCGCCTCGGGCCTGCGCGGCGAACAGCGCCGGATCATCGGTGCGGTGGTGCCGGACCTCGAAAGCGCGTTTTTCGGCAGGCTGGTGACCGGCCTCGAAAGCGCGGCGGAGGCGGCGGGCTATCACCTGATCGTCTCGACGGCGCGCGGCAGCGAATCCCGCGAGGCGGCCCTGGTCGAACGGATGAACGATTGGCGCGTGGCGGGCTGCATTCTGGTGCCGGTGCGGTCCGAACGCGGCGCCGGGGCGCAGAAGCTGCGCGATCTGGGAATGACGGCGGTGCTGGTCGACCGGGTCTCGGCCGACGAGCGCTTCGACACCGTTGCCGCCGACAACCACGCCGCCTCGGCAGCGGTGGCCGAAATGCTGATCGGGGCCGGGCACAGACATGTTCTGCTGCACGGCGCCACGCAGATTTCGAAGGCGATCCGCACCCGGGTCACGGGGTTCGACGCCCGGGCCCGGGCGCTTGATCCCGGCATCCGGATCGACGAGCTCCTGTCGGACGAGCCGCTCGACATCCAGCGTGCCGCGATCCGGGGATATTTCGAAGACCGCGACGGCGCCACCCGCCCCACGGCGGTGTTTTCGCTCTCTCAGCACTCGACGCTCCTGGTGCTGTCCGAGATTCGCCGCATGGGCCTGTCCATGCCCGAAGACATCGCGCTCGTCGGGTTCGACGACACGGACTGGATGCAGATCACCTGGCCGTCGATCACGTCCGTCGCGCAACCCGTCGCCACCATCGCCGAGCGCGCAGCCGGCGTCCTGTTCGCGCGGATCGAAGGGAAGAGTACCGGGTTCCCGGTTCAGTATCTGGAACCCTGCACCATGCTCGTCCGCCAGTCGGCCGGGCCGGAGCAACATCGAACGCCGCGCCGGTCCGGCCGGAGCGGGCAAGCCTGACAGATTGGTTCAAGAGGAGGAAACCATGTCCAGACTGAAAACCACCCTCAAGCTCGGCGCCGCCTTCGCGACGCTGCTCGCCGTCACCCCGGCGATGGCCGACGGCGAATACGGCGTGCTGATGAAAACCCTCGCAAACCCGTTCTGGGGCGCGATGGGAGCTGGCGTAGAGGCCGGCGCCCAGGAGGCCGGCGTCGCGTACTACCTCCAGGCGGTCGAAAGCGATCAGGCGGCCGAGCCGCAGCTCAACGTCTGCAACACCATGCTCGAGCGAAACCCGGTCGCGATGATCACCGCCGCGATCAACTCGACCAACCTCTTGCCCTGCCTGAAGGCGGCACAGGCGGCCGGCATCAAGGTCGTCGACCTCGACGGCAACCTCGACCAGGCGATCCTCGATGCCGAGGGGATCGAGATCACCTTCCGCATCGGCTCCGACAACGTGCTGGCCGGGGCGCAGGGGGCCGAATACGTGGTCAGCCAGCTCGGCGCCGACGCCACCGGCCCGGTGCTGGTGATCGAGGGGCTCTCAGGCAATATCACCGGTCAGAAGCGCGCCACCGGCTTCGCCGAAAAGCTCGCCGAACTGGCGCCGGGGCTCGAGATCGTCGCCTCGCTGCCGGGCGACTGGGACCGTGGCAAGGCCGCGAACATCACCAACGATATCCTGACCCGCAACCCCGGCCTTCTCGCCATCTTCGCCGCCAATGACGGCATGGCGCTCGGCGCGGTTGAGAGCGTCTTTGCCGCGGGCAAGGGCGGCGACGTGGTCATCGTCGGCGTCGATGGCAACTCCGACGCGGTGAAGTCGATCAACGAAGGCCGTCTCACCGCCTCGGTCGCCCAGCTGCCCTACCTCGTCGGCAAGCAGGCGGTCGAAAACGTCAAGACCGCCGTCGAAGGCGGCGAGGTGCCGAAGGAGGTGATCGTGCCGACCCTCGTGCTCACCAAGGACGTGATCGACGCCGGCACCGAGCCGCTGCTCGAATATGTCAAGTAAGCCATCCTCCCCGGCGGGGCCCTCGGGCCCTGCCGACCTCCACCCCTGACCTACGACGCGCGGGTGCAGTGCCCGCGGCATCGGAGACGACCCCTCATGACCTCATCCGATCCCGGACACGCAAGCCCCGGTCCGTCCCTGTGGGGCCGCATACAATCGGGCGCCATCGAACGGTTCCACATCCGCCTCGAAAGCCTGATCGTGCTTCTTGTGCTGGGCGTGGCGATGTCCGTGCTGAGCCCGTATTTCCTGTCGATCAGCAATTTCATGAACATCTTCCTGGCCACCGCCACCATCGGCGTGCTGGCCATTGCCGCGACCTATGTGCTGGGCTCGGGCGGGCTCGATCTGTCGCTGGGCTCGGTGATGGGATTTGCCGGCGTGGTCGGCGCCTGGGTCGCGGTCGAAGCCGGCCTGCCGACGCCCATCGCGGTGCTCGCGACGATCGGCGCGGGCGCGCTCGCCGGGTTCGTCAACGGCCTCATCATCACCCGCGCCTTCGTCCCCGCCTTCATCGTCACCCTGGGGATGCTGGGCATCGCCCGCGGCCTCGCGCTGGTCATCAACAACGGCGCGGCGATCTACGGGCTGCCCGCGACGATGGTCTATCTCGGTCAGGGGCGTCCGCTCGGCATCCCGATGCCGGTCATCATCTTCATCGGCACCGCGGTGGTGATGCACATCCTGCTCGCCTACACCCGTTACGGCCGCCACACCCTCGCCATCGGCGACAACGAAATTGCCGCGCGGACCGCGGGCATCAACGTCGCGCGCCACCGGCTGTCGCTCTACACGCTGTCCGGCGCGCTGGCGGGGCTTGCCGGCCTGATCTTCGCGACCCGGGTCAACGCCGGCGACCCGACGGCGGGCCTCACCTACGAGCTGACCGCGATCACCGCCGCGATCATCGGCGGCACCAACCTGTTCGGCGGCCGCGCCTCGATCCTCGGCACGATGATCGGCGCGCTCATCATGGGCGTGCTGCAAAACGGCCTCAACCTGCTCGCAGTGCAGAGCTACTACCAGCAGATGGCGATCGGCGCGGTGCTGATCCTCGCGGTCTTCATTGACCAATGGCAGGTCAGGAAGGAAGCCCAGGTATGACCCTTCTTGCGATCAAGGACGTTTCCAAGAGTTTCGGGCCGGTCAGCGTGTTGCACGGCGTCGACATGAGTGTCGACCGGGGCGAGGTCGTCGGTCTGGTCGGCGACAACGGCGCGGGCAAGTCGACGCTGATGAAGATCGTCACCGGCATGTACACGGCCGACCGGGGGACGCTCACGTTGGACGGCGAGGACATTTTGAGCCATTCGCCCGGCGAACGCCGGCAGATGGGGATCGAGATGATCTACCAGGACCTCGCCCTCGCCAAGCAACAGGATGTCGCCGCCAACATCTTTCTCGGCCGCGAGCCGCAGAGGAAGATCCTCGGCATGAATTTCGTCGACCGCGCGACGATGCGGCGCGAGGCGCAGGCGATGATCGACCGGTTGGGCGCGCGGCTTCCGGCACAGAACCGGCCCGTAGGGTCGTTTTCCGGCGGCCAGCAGCAATCCGTCGCCATCGCCCGGGCACTGACCTTCAACCCCAAGCTCGTCATCATGGACGAACCCACGGCGGCGCTCGCCGTGCGCGAGGTGCAGGGCGTGCTCGAGCTGATCCGCCAGCTCAAGTCGGAAGGGATCGGGGTCATCCTGATCTCGCACCGTCTCAACGACGTACTGTCGGTGACCGACCGGATCGTGGTGCTCAACCATGGCCGCGCCGCCGCCAACCTGACCACTGCCGAGACCGACATGACCGAGGTCGTCTCCGCCATCGTCGGCGGCGCCGACATGGCCGCCGACATGGCCGCCGACATGGCCGATGCGGCGGCCCACGAAGCGAGAGGATAAACCATGGCACTCCTTGGACTGCACACCTTCGCCGCCGCGCCCAAATGGGATGTCGCCACGATGCGCGGGCTGGTCGACAAGTTCGCCGAGCACAAGGTGCGGGTGCTGGAAATCCCGCTGCTCGACCCGGCCGAGATCGACGTGGCCGAGACCCGTGCCTTCTGTAACGAGACAGGGATTGCGCCGGTGTGTTCGCTCGGGCTGCCGCCCGAGATCGACGTCATCGCCGATCCCGACAGCGGCCTCGCCTTCCTGGAACCTGCCTTCAAGGTGGCGCAGGGCGTCGGCGCCTTCGCGCTCGCGGGGGTTACATACGGGACCATCGGCAAGATCTCCGGCGCGCCGCGGAGCCAGGCCGAGTTCGACGGCACCGCGCGGTTCATCGCCCGCGCCGCGAAAGCGGCGAAAGCACATAGGCTGAAACTCGGCGTCGAGCCCTGCAACCGCTACGAAACCCACATCATGAACACCGGTGCCGACGGCCGCGCCTATTGCGAAGCCGCGGGGCAGGACAACGTTTTCATCCATCTCGACAGCTACCACATGAACATCGAGGAACGCTCGCTGGCGCAGGGCATCCGCGATTGCGGCGACTGGTTGGGCTATTTCCACCTGTCCGAGTCGAACCGTGCCGCGCCCGGCCATGGGACGATCGACTGGGCCGAGGTCTACGCCGCGCTGGTCGAGGTCGGCTTCGACGGGATCACCACGCTCGAAAGCATGAACCACGTCCACCCCGCCATCGCCAGCGCGCTTGCGATCTGGCACCCGGTCGAGGCCAACCCCGACGACGTGATCGATACCGGTCTGCCGGTTCTGCACAGATCTGCGCAAGCGGCAGGCTTCCACTACGTCTGAACGGATCGGCGGGGTCGATGCGGGCCGGTCGGCCGGGGTCGCCACGCGGTCGAGAAACCAGTGGTCAGCAGGCGTTTTCGCGCGGGATCTCCTCCGGCGCGATGGGGCGGATCGGGGCTTGCGGGTCCCGATCGCGCGGGCAGACGTTGCCCCGGACGACATGCCCTGGGCGGAAAACGCGCCCGGTTGCCAAAGAATGATCGACTGCGCGACGCAATTGATGCATTTTTAGGCCTTAATGAGAGGTCGTTGATACCACTGCGGGATGCGAAAGCGTCGAGAACGGTGGGCATCGACCTAAAGGATTGAGCAGGCAGTGCTATGTCGAAAATGAACATGAAGCGCGTGCATGCGCACGCGGCCCCGGTTTTTCCCGAGGACGATTTCGTCGAAGTGATCTGGCAGGACGGCAAAGCCTCGCTTTCGGGGCTGCCATCGGGGTCGTTCGGAACCAAGATCCTGAACCGGGGCCCCGGACACGGTATCTTCGGTGGCTGGCATTGGGACGGCACCACGCTTTCCGCCGAGGTCGACCGGTATGGTTTCTTCAGCATGTTCTATGCTGTCGAGGGCAATCGGATCCTGATGTCGCCCAGCCTGTGGCTGCTTGCCGCGCGGGGCGCCGAGCTGACGCCGGACCGGCGCGCGCTCGGCGTGTTCCACCGGATGGGGATCTTCATCAACAACGATACCCCGTTTGCCGGGATCAAGGTTCTGCCGCCCGGCGGCAAACTCCGGTGGCGCCGGGGAACCCTCGAGATCGACGCCCCGGACCATCGCATCACGGCGCAGCAGATCAGTCGCGCCGACGCGGTCGATGGGATGATCGAGCTGTTCCGAAGCGCCGTCGAACGGACCCTCCGCAGCTGGGCCGGTCCGATTGTTCTGCCGCTGAGCGGTGGCCGGGACTCGCGGCACATCCTGCTCGAACTGGTCCGCCAGGGCCGTCCGCCGGAAGCCTGCGTCACCTTCCACCACGGGGGGGCGGCGTGGAATACCGAGGTCAAGGCGGCGCGGGCGATCTGCGAAGCGGTCGGCGTGCGCCACGTCGTTCTCGGCCATCCACGGTCGCGGCAGGTGGAATACCTGCGCGCAATCGCTCTCACCCAGCTTTGCGCCGATGAACACGCGCAGATGATGCCGTTGCACGATTATTTCCTCGACCACCGCGAGGTGGCCGCTTTCGACGGGATCGCCGGCGATATTCTCACCAACCCCGACGACGATGCCGAGGACTTCTTCCGCCTTGCCGGGTCTGGCGACTTCCGCGGGATCGCGCGTCGGATGATCTCGGGGCACGGGCGTGTCATTTCGCGTGCCGAAAACGGGGCAGGGGCGGGGCCGCTGTATTCGCCCGGCGCCGACGCCGAGACCGAAGCCTACGTGGCCGACACGATCGCGGCCCATGCCGATGCCCCCGACCCCTACCAGATGTTCTGGCTCTTGCACCGGACACGGCGCGAAATCAGCTTCGTGGCCAACGGCATCCTGTCCCCGGCCGAAGCCGTGTTCACGCCCTATCTGGACACCGATTTCGTGGAGTTCTGCGTGAGCCTCCCCTATGCGGTCACCCGGGACCAGATGCTGCATGACGACGCGATCAGCCGGGCCTACCCGGCCTATTCCGGCGTGCCGTTCCAGGAAGGCTTTCAGCCCGATCCGGCCGCTGCGACGCCGCTGCGCCACAAGCTCAGGAGCTTCGCCGACACTGCGCGGGTTGCCCGGTTCCTGTCGCCCCGCGCGCCCGCCCGGTCGCTCACCGCGCTGTTGGGGCGCGGCAGTCCGCTGCACAGCCAGGCAAACGCGATGTATCACATGCACGACCGGCTCGTCGAAAACCTGACGGCGGAGCGGGCCCGGGAAGTGATCGGCCATGCCAGGCGGCTCGAAGCGGCCCGCCCGCAAGCGCTCGTCTCGGACAGCTACGATCCGCCGGGCAGGCCGCGCCCGCACGCCGGTGGACACAACTGGCTGAGCGCGATGACACAGGGCACCGGGGCGGAGTGACAGCGCGCGGGCGGCGTCGCCCGGGGCCCGGGCGCAACCGCGTCTGCCGATATGGATCGGTCGGTCGGAGCCCCGGCCCGGCCGATGTTGCCTAACGATCCGGTGAATGCGACGGTTGCACCCGATTGCTGCCGAACCGTTCCGACATGGGCCTGCCGATGGAAACCCGAGACCACATTGGCCAGCGGCTGCTGACCGTCTACGAAGACCTTCCGCGCGGCGAGCGCAAACTGGCGGATGTGTTGCTGGAAGACCTCGGCGCGATCCGGCATTCCTCGGCCGGTGATCTCGCCAAGCGCTCCGGCGTCTCCAAGGCAACGGCCTCGCGCCTGTTCCAACGCCTGGGCTACAGCGGGTTTCGCGCGATCCTGCGGGAGGTGAAGGATACCGACTTTTCCGTGCCCCTTGCGCCGTCGGACAACCCGCTCGGCGATGTGCCCCTGAGCATCGGGGCCTATCTCGATGCCGAGATCCAGCACCTGATCCGGACCTTCGAGGTGTTGCGGCCCGACGATCTGACCCGCGCGGTCAAGCTCCTGCGCGACGGCGAAAAGCTCTGGGTGGTCGGCTTCGGCGAGGATTACCCCAGCGCGCATTTCGCCCGTTCGCTGCTCATCAAGCTGCGCCCCGATATCCGGATGATCCCGATCGGGGGGTTTCCGATCCCCGAGGAGTTTGCCTCGATCACCGACAAGGACACGGTGCTGGCACTGGGCGCGGGGCGGCGGACCCAGGACTTTCGCAACGTGATCCGCTCGGCCTCGGAGAAGGGCGCGCAGATCGTTCTGGTCACCGGCAACCTCGCGGCGGGCGACCGCAACAGCGCGACGGTGATCCTGCAGGGGCGGACAGCGGGGCCGACGCTGTTCGGGTCGCTGACCGCCACGACCAGCCTTCTGACCTATCTCTGCGCGCGACTCGCTTCGGAGCTCGGTTTTCCCGCTGCCCACAGATTGCGCGAGATTGCCTCTATTCATGCCAAGTGGGACGAGGACGAAGAAACCGACGCCTGAGTCCGTTTCATTCTCCGCGTGAAGTTCGCCACGGTGGCGGGTCAAAAGAATCAGAAATGAAAATCGAAACGTCAGATATGAAATTTCTCTTGCGCGGGTGACCGGCGCCGTGCGGCACTTCTCCTTGCGGGTTCAGATGGGGGCCTGCCGACACCGAAACTGGAGACACACACATGAGAACCACCCGGAGAGCACTTCTGGGGCCGGCTCTTGTTGCCGCAACGCTGGCCGCGGGTCAGGGAGCGGTGGCGCAGGAGCTTGTCTGGGCGCGCTACGGCGACGCCGATTCACTGGACCCTCACCGCGCCACGAGCACGCTGTCGATGCAGGTCTGGGACCAGATCTACGACACGCTCCTTGCGTTCGACATGGACGGAAACCCCGGTCCCAACCTCGCCAAGTCCTGGGAGGTCAGCGACGACGGGCTGGAATACAGCTTCGCGCTGAACGAGGGCATCCTGTGCCACGACGGCACGCCCTTCGATGCGGAGGACGTCAAGTTCACCATCGACCGGGCCTTCGGCGACACCCCGAGCCTGACCAAGACCTCCTGGGGGCCGATCACCGGGGTCGAGGTCATCGACCCGCTGAATTTCAAGGTCACCATGAGTTCCAAGTTCGGCGCCTTCATCCCGTTCCTCGCCGACAGCTTCTCGTCGATGGTCTGCGACACCAACACCGCCGACACGTTCGGCTCGTCGACCGCCATCGGTGTGGGGCCGTTCAAACTGGTCGAATGGGTCAAGGGCGACCAGATCGTGCTCGACAAGAACCCCGATTTCGTCAACCACGGCGATCCGATCGACAACCCGGGCGCGCCCTATATCGACCGGCTCATCATCCGCACCGTGCCCGAGCCGCAGACCCGTCTGGCCGCGCTGCGCACCGGCGAGGTGCACATCGCCGAGCCGCCCTTCGACGACGTGGCCGCGATCAAGGAAAGCGGCGATCTCGACATCATCGTCGCGGAAAACACCGGCCAGGACGTGTTCTGGGAATTCACCATCTCGCGCCCGCCCTTCGACGACATCCGCGCGCGCCAGGCGGTGGCCTATGCGACCGATGCGCAGATGGCCATCGACATCATCTACGGCGATCTGACCAACCGGGAATGGTGCCCGGTGGCACGCGGCGTCTTCGGCAACGACCAGGAGTTCTGCAAGCAGTTCGGCTATGAATACAACCCCGACAAGGCGATGGAACTGCTCGCCGAGATGGGCTACGGGCCGGACAATCCGCTCGAGACGACGATGTTCGTCTGGACCGGCGGCAACCGGCACAAGCTCGCCGAGATCTTCCAGGCGCAGCTCGCCCAGGTCGGCATCGATGCCAAGATCGAGATCATGGACATCGGCACGATGAACGCCCGGGTCAAGGAGCAGAACGAAAGCCCCGACGACCCGTCGCCCGGCACCTTCGACATGATGACCTGGTCCTGGTACGACCCCGACATCCTCTACCAGCTCTGGCACAGCCCCGGCGCCTACTCGGGCTTCCAGAACGCCGAGCTCGACGCGATGCTGGAGGAGACCCGCACCACCATCGAGCCCGAGGCGCGGCTGGAAAAGGTGCAGGCGGTGATCCAGTACCTGATGGAAAACGCGGTCCATATCGGCCTGTACTCGCCCGGTTGGGAATGGGTCTTTGCGGTGCGCCCCGAGGTCGAGGGCTTCAAGATCGGCCCGTTCCTGCACCCGATCTTCACCGATGTGAAGATCGACGGATAACGCCACCCCTGCGCGCCGGCCGGTCCGGCGCGCAGCTTCCCCCGGTCCTCCGTTCCCGACAGGAGACGTCATGACCCGCTTCATCGCGCAACGCCTGCTGGCCGCGCTGGTCACGATCTGGATCGCCACCATTGGGGTGACCCTGCTGATCCATGTCGTCCCCGGCGACCCGGTGCGGATCATGTACGGCAGTTTCCAGACCACGCCCGAACAGCTCGAGGAAATCCGCCAGCGCCTCGGCCTCGATCAGCCGATCTGGAAGCAGTATCTCTATTATCTCGGCCGTCTCGCACAGGGCGATCTCGGCCGCTCCATCGTCGGCGACCAGCCGGTGGCCGACATCCTGCTCACCCGCTTTCCCGCGACGCTGGCGCTGACCGTCACCAGCCTGATCATCGCCGTCACCGTCGGCATGTCGCTCGGCTTCCTCGCCGCCTACAAGCGCGGCACCTGGGTCGATGCGGGCTCGATGGTGCTTGCGGTGATCGGCGTGTCGATGCCGCATTTCTGGCTCGGGCTGCTGCTCCTGTTTCTGTTCGCGCTCAAGCTCAACTGGCTGCCGGTCGCGGGCGGCGACTGGAAAAGCCTGATCCTGCCCGCGCTCACGCTGGGGCTTGCCAATGCCGCGGTGCTCGCGCGGATGACGCGGTCTGCCATGATCGACATCTTCGACCAGGATTTCGTGCGCACCGCCCGGGCCAAGGGGCTGCCGCGCACCGTCGTGCTCTACCGCCACGCGCTGCGGTCCGGCCTCGTGCCCATCGTCTCGATGCTGGGGCTGCAGTTCGCCTACCTGATGGGGGGCGCCATCGTGGTCGAAAACGTCTTTGCCTGGAACGGCGTCGGGCGGCTCGCCATCGAGGCGGTGTTCGCGCGGGATTATCCGCTGATCCAGGGGTTCATCCTGTTCTTCGCCACCGTCGTGGCGCTGGCCTCGGTCGTGGTCGACGTGGCCTATGCCTTCCTCGACCCGCGTATCCGGTATTCGTGACATGACCCAGACACCGGATATCGCCCTGCACCCCGAAGACGCCACCGGCGCCCGCAAGGGGGGCTTCGTTCGCGCGCTGCTCGCGAGCCCCACGGGCGTGATCGGCCTCGTCATCGTCGGCCTCCTCGTCTTCGTCGCGCTCGCCGCGCCGCTGATCGCGCCGTTCGACCCCCTGCGCATGGCGGCGGGGCCGCGGCTGCAGCCGCCCTCGTGGAACCATTGGATGGGCACCGACGATTTCGGCCGCGACGTGCTCAGCCGGATCATCTACGGTGCGCAGCTCACGCTTCAGATCGGCGCCATCGCGGTCGGGATCTCGCTCACCAGCGGGCTGTTCCTCGGCCTCGTCGCCGGTTACGCCTCGGGCTGGGCCGAAAAGATCCTGATGCGGCTGGTGGACGTTTTGTTTTCCTTCACCGAGATCGTCATCGCGCTCGCCTGTCTCGCGATCTTCGGCGTCGGGCTCACCAACGCGATGATCGCCATCGGCATCGCCTCGATCCCGTTCTACGCCCGCGTCACCCATTCGGTGGTGCTGGTGGAGAAGAACAAACCCTATTTCGAGGCCGCCGTCGCGGCGGGCGCGGGACATACGCGGCTGATCCTGCGTCACCTCCTGCCCAATGTCGTGCCGACGCTGATCGTGGTCGGCACGCTCGGGGTCTCGACCGCCGTGCTTGCGGCGGCGGGGCTGTCGTTTCTCGGTCTCGGCGCGCAACCGCCGCAGCCCGAATGGGGTTTCATGCTGTCCTCCAGCCGCGACCTCATCAGCCGCGCGCCCTGGATGATGATCTTTCCCGGCCTCGCCATCGCTCTCACCGTGCTCGGCTTCAACCTGCTCGGCGACGGCGTGCGCGAGGCCCTGGACCCGAGGCAGAGGCAGAGATGACGCAAGCGACCGACCCCCTCCTGAGCGTGCGGGACCTGACCGTCGCCTTCGGCACAGGCCGCCACCGCCATGTGGCCGTCGACCGGTTGAGCTACGACCTCAACAAGGGCGAGACGCTGGCCATTGTCGGCGAAAGCGGCTCGGGCAAGAGCGTGTCGTCGATGGCGTTGCTTGGCCTCCTGCCCGCAAGCTCCGCCGTGATCGAGGGCGGGACGGCGATGTTCATGGGGCGCGATCTGTTGCACCTCTCGGAAAAGGAGCAACGCAGCGTACGCGGCGACCGGATCACGATGATTTTTCAGGAGCCGATGACATCGCTCACGCCGGTCCTGCGGATCGGGCTGCAGCTCACCGAAGCGCTGATCGAGCACAAGAACATGACCAAGCCGCAGGCCGAAGCGCGGGCGCGCGAGATGCTCGACCTCGTCGGCCTCGACCGGCCCGAGCGGCGGATGAAGCAGTTTCCCCACGAACTCTCGGGCGGCATGCGCCAGCGGGCGATGATCGCGATGGCAATGGCGGCGGACCCCGCGATCCTGATCGCCGACGAGCCGACCACGGCACTCGACGTGACGGTGCAGGCGCAGATCCTCGAGCTCATGCGCAAGCTCAAGGCCGAGTTCGGCACCTCGATCATCCTCATCACCCACGATATGGGCGTGGTCGCCGAGATGGCGGACCGGGTGGTGGTGATGAACCGGGGCGAAAAGGTCGAAGAGGGGCCGGTCTCGGCCATTTTCGAAGCGCCGCAGGCCGAGTACACCAAGCGGCTGCTCGCCGCGGTGCCGCGTCTCGGCAGGCTGGCGGCAGCGGCCGAACCGCGCCGGGTGGTGGACGCGCCGCGCGCGGTCGGCGAGGTGCTGGTCCGCGCCGAGGGGCTGGACAAGACATTCGCCGAGCGGAGCTGGCTGTTTGCGCCCGCCAGGCCCGGCACCGTCGCGATGAAAGACGTCGGCTTCGATCTCCGCGCCGGCGAGACGCTGGCGCTGGTGGGCGAAAGCGGCTCGGGCAAGTCGACCACCGGCCGCGCGATCCTGCGGCTGATGGAGGTCGACGCGGGCCGGATCGAGATCGACGGCACCGATATCCGGTCGCTGGGCATCTCGGGGCTGCGCAAGGCGCGCCGGCGGATGCAGATGATCTTTCAGGACCCGTTCGCCGCACTCAACCCGCGGATCAGCGCGGGCGGGCTGGTGGCCGAACCGATGACCATCCACGGTATCGCCGCGGGAAAAGAGCTCGACGACCGGGTCGAAGAGCTGTTCCTGCGCGTCGGGCTCGAGCGCGACCACATCCGCCGCTACCCGCACGAGTTTTCCGGC
>JAGRMP010000170.1:0-8594 GCA_020441225.1 Maritimibacter sp.
TGTGGATGACCGTCTTCGGCGGCACCGCGATCCAGCAATTCGTGCAGGACGGGGTGACCGCGGTGCAGGATGCGCCGCTTGAGCTCAAGCTGTTCGAAATGCTCAAGGAACTGCCGCTGACCGGCATCACCTCGTTCATCGGCATCATCCTGGTCGTCGTGTTCTTTGTCACCTCGTCGGACTCGGGCTCGCTGGTGATCGACACGATCACCGCCGGTGGCAAGGTCGATGCGCCGGTGCCGCAGCGGGTGTTCTGGGCCGTGTTCGAAGGCGCCGTGGCCATCGCGCTCCTGCTCGGCGGCGGGCTGTCGAGCCTGCAGGCGATGGTGATCTCCACCGGCCTGCCGTTCACGGTCGTGCTGTTGGTGATGTGCTGGGCGATCATCCGCGGTCTCCAGGCGGAGAAACGCGGACTTTGAACGCAAACCGCCCGGCCCGCGCTGTTGCCGCGGGCCGGGCGGCCTGTTCGACCTGGCGCTTGGCTCACGCGCCGTCTTGAGCGGCGTCAGGCGGCGGTTTTCACGTCGATCCTGTGCACCGGCTGTTTCATCTCGACCGGTTTGGGCACCGTCACCGTGAGCACGCCATTGGTGATCTCGGCCGTGACGCTGTCGGGGTCGATCTCGAACGGCAGGTGCGTGGTCCGCCGGAAGCTGCCCGAGCGGCGTTCGACGCGGCGAAACTCGCGGCCTTCCTCGCCGCCGGTTTCTTCGGTTTCGGCGATCTTTTCGCCCCTGATCGTCAGGGTGTCGCCGGTGATCTCGACATCGACGTCCTTGCGTTCGATCCCGGGCAGTTCCGCGGTGATGCGAACCTCCTTGTCGGTCTCGCTCACATTGGTGCGCACCGGGAAATCGCTCTTGACCAGATCGCCGCGGTCGAAATCCTCAAGCAGCGTGTCGAGCTGCCTGCGCAGGGCGTAGAACGGGCTTTCCGTCGCTTCGCCCCAGTCGCTCCACATCATCGGGAGCCAGTCGCGTTTCCGTGTCATCTGACCCTCCATCTCAGGATTGGAAACATAGGTGATATACCACAAACTTGAGGTGTGCGCCCTGATCGGGGTCAAATTTCGGCCGCTCTCGGGGGGAGAAGGGCAAGATTCGGGGTTGCGCGCGGGCAGGGCGCGCCGGAAACTGGCGGCAAATCGAACCCTGTCCCGAGCGCATGAAACCGGCGCAGGACAAAGGAGGCAGTCCGCATGCCCACATTTGCCCGCCTTGTCGGCGCGCTGCTGCTTGCCGGGCTCGGCGTCTACGTCGCCAGCCTGGCCAAACCCTATCTTCCCGAGGGAGAGCCCGCGGAAATGCTGCTGCCGGTGACCGCGGTCATGGGCATTATCGTGGGCTGGGTCTTCACCGGCAAACATCTCGAACGCGGGCAGGGCCGCGGCGCGGCGATCGGGGTCAGCTCGGCTCTGCTGCTCGCTTTGTGGGTCGCCTTCCTGTTCGCGGTGCAGGAGATGGTCGACCGGTCGATGCGGGGCAGCTACGGCGGCAGCCCGACCCATGCGGTACAGGACGTGTTCAACATCCTGCTCGACTACACCGCCGTGCTACAGCTCGATGTTCTCGCGGCAATGGCCGTGGGCGGCGTGATCGTCGGCGTGATCACGGCCTTCGTGGGCAAGCACACGAGGTGACCCTGCCGTTGTTTTTGTACGGTCCGCTGTGTCACGCGCCACTGCGGGCGGAAGTGCTCGGGACCGGGCACAGCGTGGAGGCGGCGGCGCTTTCGGGCTACCGGCTGGGGCGTGTCGCGGGGAGCGGTCTGCCGGCGCTGGTGCCGGGCGAGGGCGCGGTGCCGGGGTTGCTGGTGAGCGGGCTCGACGCGACGGCGCGGGCGCGGGCCGATTTCTTCGCGGCGGTGCTCGGGTATGAGCCGGCCGAGGTCGAAATGCGCCTTGAGGACCGCTGGCGCCGGCTGGTTGCGGCCTATCTGTTTCTTGCGGGGCCGGTCGCGACGGGGCCGGTCGAGACGGGACCTGTCGTGAACGGGCCGGTCGCGACCGACGGCGGCTGGGACCGCGACGCCTGGATCGCGCGGCTCGGCGATGTCTGGGCGTCGGCGGCGGTCGAGGTGATGGCGGGGATGGGCGACGAGAGCCCCGCAGCCATGGCCGTGCGCTGGCCGACGATGTGCATGCGGGCGGCGACGCGGATCCGGGCGGCGCGCGATACCGGCGCCGAGATCCGGGCGGATCTGACGGCCGCACGGGATGTCGAGATCCTCGCCCACCGCACGCCCTATACCGAGTATTTCAGCCTCGAGGATCCCGATCTGAGGTTTCGCCGGTTCAACGGCGCATGGTCCAACCGGGTGCGCCGGGCGGCCTTCGTCGGCGGCGACGCGGTGTCGGTGCTGCCCTATGACCCGGTGCAAGACGCGGTGCTGATGGTCGAACAGTTTCGCACCGGCCCGCTGGTGCGGGGCGATCCGCGGCCCTGGTCGCTCGAACCGATCGCCGGTCGGATCGATCCGGGCGAAGCGCCCGAAGACACGGCGCGGCGCGAGGCGCAGGAAGAGAGCGGGCTGGCGCTGGGGGCGCTCCACAAGGTGGCGGAGTACTACCCGAGCCCGGGAGCGGTCACCGAGTATCTCTATTCTTTCGTGGCCGAGGCCGACCTCGCGGGGTTCGGCGGACGGATCGGCGGCGAGGCGGGCGAGGACGAGGACATCCGCAGCCATGTCGTCCCGTTCGACCGGCTGATGGCGCTGATCGACAGCGGCGAGGCGGGGACCGGGCCGCTCATCCTGTCGATCTACTGGCTTGCGCTCAACCGGACGCGGCTGCGGAGCTGAGGGGGGCGCCCGCGCGCGCGGGCGCATATCGCGGCGCGCGCCGCGATCCCCCCGTCCAAGCCAGTCTCCGGGCAGGCCCACACGCCCGCGTGACCGTGACCCGGCTTGAGTTCCGCCCGCCCGGACCATACACATTCCCCGACACGATTTCAGGGAAGGCCCCGACATGGAACACCGCAGTGCGCAGCGTAAGGACCTCTCCGAACTGGTCGGCAACACGCCGCTGGTGAAGCTCAGAGCCGTCTCCGAGGCGACCGGGTGCGAGATCTATGGCAAGGCCGAGTTCATGAACCCGGGCCAGAGCGTGAAGGACCGCGCCGCGCTGTGGATCATCCGCGACGCCATCGCGCGCGGCGCGCTGGGGCCGGGCGGGACCATCGTCGAGGGCACGGCGGGCAACACCGGGATCGGGCTCGCGCTGGTGGGGGCGTCGATGGGGTTCCGCACCGTGATCGTGATCCCCGAGACGCAGAGCCAGGAAAAGAAGGACATGATCCGGCTTGCGGGTGCGGAGCTGGTCGAGGTGCCGGCGGCGCCCTACAAGAACCCGAACAATTACGTCCGCTATTCCGAGCGTCTGGCGAAGGAACTTGCCAAGACCGAACCCAACGGCGCGGTCTGGGCGAACCAGTTCGACAACACCGCCAACGCTCTGGCCCATCTGGAGAGTACGGGGCCGGAAATCTGGGACCAGACCGGCGGCAGGGTCGACGGCTTCGTCTGCGCGGTGGGATCGGGCGGCACGCTCGGCGGCGTTGCCCGGGCGTTGCAGCCGAAGGGCGTCAAGGTGGCGCTGGTCGATCCGATGGGCTCGGCGCTTCACAGCTATTACACCACCGGTACGCTCGCCTCGTCGGGCAATTCGATCACCGAGGGGATCGGCCAGGGCCGGATCACCGCCAATCTCGACGGCATCACGCCGGATATGTCCTATCAGGCGTCGGATGACGAAGCGCTTCCTTACGTCTTCAACATGGTCACAGGGGAGGGGCTGGTGCTCGGCGGCTCCAGCGCGATCAACATCGCGGGCGCGGTGCAGATGGCGCGTGAAATGGGGCCGGGGCACACCATCGTCACGGTGCTGTGCGACTATGGCAACCGCTATCTCTCGAAGCTCTACAACCCCGCTTTCCTGCGCGACAAGGGCCTGCCGGTGCCCGGCTGGCTCGACCGTGCGCCGCAAGCGCTGCCGGATGTGACCGAAGCGGTATGACGGCATCCGGCACATACGGGCGTTACGGACCGATCCGCGCCGTCATCCTGGCTCTGGTCGCGGCGTTTGGCCTCGCAACCGGGGTGCCGGCGCAGGACGGCACCGCGGCAGGCACCCCCCCCGGCGTGGATGCCACGGCCGACACGATGCTCGACACGGTGCTCGAAGATCTGACCGGCGGGGTGATCCAATCCGCGACCGGCGAGAACGCGGGCGAGAACGCGGGCGCGCAGGCGGGCAGCGAAAGCGCGGACGGCGCGGCGGATGCGGCGGCCACGGCTGGCGCGCCACCGGCGGCAGCGGCCGTCGCCGAGGCGGCCCTGGCCGCCAGCGGGATCGACTACGCGGGCTGGGAAACCTTCGCGACCCGGGTCGAGACGGCGCTGGAAAGCGGCAGGGTGTCGGATTCCGTGCTTGGCGATCTCCGCCGCGAGCTTGTCGATTGGCGCGCCAAGTTCGCCACGGCCAAGGACAAAAGCTCGGTCCGGATCAAGGCGTTGCGCGCGCAGATCGCGGCGCTGGGGCCGGCGCCGACCGACGGGGCGGCGGAGAGCGGTACGACTGCGGACCAGCGCAAGGCGCTGGAAACCGAGCTCGACGCGGTGCTCGCGCCGGTCACCCGGGCGACGCTTGCCTATACGCGGGCCGAGACACTGATTTCGACGCTCGACCAGAGCCTGCGCTCGCGCCAGGTGCGCGACGTGAGCGCGGCCGGGCCGAGCCCGTTCGATTTCGGCGCCTGGCTTCCGGCGCTGCAAACGGCGCAGCGCACGTTCAGCCTGGCCTGGAATTCGGCGATCGGTTCCTGGACGAACGCGTCCCAGCGCGCGCGTTTGATGGGGCAGCTTCCGTTGACCGTGCCGCTCAGCATCGTCGGGCTGGTGCTCCTGCTGTTCGGCTGGCGCTCGGTACGGCGGATCGGCGAGCGGCTGCGGGCCGACAAGTCGGAGCCGGTACGCGGCGCCTGGGGGTTCGTGATCTCGGCGATGCAGGTCTGGGTGCCGAGTTTCGGCGCGCTCCTGCTCGGCGCGGCGCTGGCCAATGCCTTCGTGCTCGACAGCCGCGGCGAGGAGATCGTCTCGTCCTTCATCGGCATCGTCGCGGTGCAGTTCATCGCCCGGTGGCTGGGCAACAGGGTCTTCGGCATACCCGGCGCGAGCTGGCGGGTGCTCGATCTGCCCGAGAACCGGGTGCGGTTCGGCCATGCCATCGTGGCCACGCTCGGGGTGCTGATCGGGTTGCAGATGCTGCTCAATGACCTCGGGCGCATCGACGGCTATTCCGACGCCAACCTCGCCGTGCTCGGCTTCCCGCTGATCGTGGCGACCAGCGTGGTCTTGTGGCGGCTCGGGCAGCTCATGCGCCATTACGGCCGTGCGCCCCGGACCGAGACCGAGGACGAAGACCGGCCGACCAGTTTCTACAACAACACCGTGCGGGTGCTGGGCACGTTGATCGTGCTCGTGGCGATCCTGGCACCGGTGGCGGCGGCCTTCGGTTACCGTCAGCTCGCGGTATTTGCGCTGTTCCCGACGATCTATTCGCTGGCCTTGATCGCCTTCCTGATGGTGCTGCATCACTTCATCGTCGACATCTACGCCCTGGTCGCGCGCCGCAGCCGGGACGAGGCGACGCAGTCGCTGATCCCGGTGCTGACCAGTGTGGCGGTCGCCATCGTGGCGATGCCGCTTCTGCCCCTGATCTGGGGCTACCGCGTGAGCGATCTGACCGAGTTCTGGAGCAAGCTCTGGGGCGGCATCACCATCGGCGAGGCGGTCATCACGCCCGCGACGGTGCTCACGGTGGCGGTGGTCTTCGCCATCGGCTACGCCGCGACCCGGCTGGTGCAGGGGATGCTCGGCTCGACGATCCTGCCCAAGACCGGTATGGAGCCGGGCGGCCAGGTGGCGCTGACCTCGGGGGTCGGCTACGTCGGCATCTTCATTGCCGCGGTCGCTGCGGTCACGGCGGCCGGGATCAACCTCTCTTCGCTGGCCATCGTCGCCGGTGCGCTCTCGGTCGGCATCGGGTTCGGCCTGCAGACCATCGTCTCGAACTTCGTCTCCGGCGTGATCCTGCTGATCGAACGGCCGATCGGCAAGGGCGACTGGATCGAGGTCGGCGGCACGATGGGCACGGTCAAGGACATCGCGGTGCGCTCGACCACCATCGAGACCTTCGACCGGACCGATGTGATCGTGCCCAACTCGGATCTGATCTCGGGGACGGTGACCAATTACACCCGCGGCAACCTGCTCGGCCGGGTGATCGTGCCGGTGGGCGTCGCCTATGGCACCGACACCAAGCGGGTCGAAAAGATCCTGTACGAGATCGCCCAGGCGCATCCGCTGGTCACGATCAACCCCGCGCCCAAGGTGGTCTTCCAGGGCTTCGGTGCCGACAGCCTCGATTTCGAGGTCCGGGTGATCCTGCGGGACGTGAATTTCATGCTCGACGTGAAGACCGAACTGAACCACGAGATCGCCAGGCGCTTCACCGAGGAGCGGATCGAGATCCCCTTCGCGCAGCGCGACATCTGGCTGCGCAACCCCGAGGCGCTCGATCCCGGCAGGCAGGCCCACGCGGCGGACGAGCCCCGGTCGGTGAAGGCCGGGGAAGACACGCCCGAAAAGCGGGATGCGGAGGCGGAAAAGACCATGCTCGACGCCGAGGACATGGCGGGTGACGCGGATACGCTGGGCTACGGGCCGGAGGGCAGGGACGATGACTGAGCCGCTTTTTCGCGACGATGCCTATGCGCGAGAGGCGCCGGGCCGGGTGGTGGCGCATGGCGACCGGGGCGGTGTGGTCCTTGCGGCGAGCCTGTTCTACCCCACCGGCGGCGGCCAGCCGGGCGACAGCGGGCGGCTGATCTGGCCGGGCGGCGAGATGGCGGTGGCGACCACGGTCAAGGGCGCGGGCGACGAGATCGTCCTGGTTCCGGCCGAAGGCGCGCCGCTGCCGCCGGTCGGCGCCGATGTGACCCAGGCGCTCGACTGGGACCGCCGCCACCGGCTGATGCGGATGCATACCGCGCTGCACCTGCTGTCGGTGGTGCTGCCTTTCCCGGTGACCGGCGGATCGGTCGGGCCGGACAAGGGCCGGCTCGATTTCGCGATGGAAGAACCGCCTGAGGACAGGGATGGGCTCGAGGCGGCGCTCAACGCGCTGATCGCGCGGGATCTCGCGGTCACGGCGGATTGGATCACCGATGCCGAACTTGAGGCCAACCCCGGTCTGGTCAAGACCATGTCGGTACAGCCGCCGAAGGGCGCGGGCCAGGTGCGGCTGATCCGGATCGGGGACGGGGAGGGTCAGGTCGATCTGCAACCCTGCGGCGGCACCCATGTGGCGCGGACCGGCGAGATCGGCGCGGTCCGGTTCGGCAAGATCGAAAAGAAAGGCAAGCTCAACCGGCGGGTCAATATTCACTTCGTCGAGGGGTGAGGGCAGGGAGCCGCTGGGCCGGTCGGGTCACCCCACGGAGCCGGTCCCGGCACGTCGAAGCATGGAGACGGCGATGAGCGACGAACCCGTTCCCGAAGACTGGCGCGCGGCAAACCGGGCGACCTGGGATGAGCGCGTCGGGATCCATCTCGACGCCGCGTCCTACGATCTTGGCCCGTTGCGCGCGGGCAGGGCGGCGCTGCATCCGATCGAAGAGGCGGAAATGGGCGATGTCGCCGGTCTCAGGATCGCGCATCTGCAATGTCATTTCGGCCGCGACAGCCTGACTCTCGCGCAGAAGGGTGCCGAAGTGATCGGGCTCGATTTTTCCGCCGCGGCCATTGCGGCGGCGCGGCGGCTGGCCGACGAGCTGGGCCTTGCCGACCGCGCCCGCTTCGTCGAGGCCGATCTCTACGACGCCCCGGAAGCCTTTGCGGGGGAGGCGCCGTTCGACCGGGTGTTTGTGACCTGGGGGGCCATCGGCTGGCTGCCCGATCTCGACGGCTGGGCGCGGATCGTGGCCGGGTTGCTCGCGCCGGGCGGCGCGCTCTACCTCGCCGAGGGCCACCCCTTTGCCATGGTCTTCGATACCGAGGACGGGAGGCCAGACGGCGACGGACGCCCCGGCTGGTACATGCCCTATTTCGACTACGGGCTGATGAAGGACGAGGCGCCGACCGATTACACCGGCGATTTCCCGGCGTTGGAAGCGGGGCATGAATATTGGTGGGACCACCAGCTCGGCGATATCCTGACGGCGCTCTCCGGGGCCGGGCTGCGGCTCGACTGGCTGCACGAACACGATCAAGTGCCCTGGCCGATGTTTTCCAGTCTGACACCTGCGCCCGGTGGCATGTATCGCTGGCCCGAGAAGCGGTGGCTGCCCCTGGCCTTTTCGCTTTCGGCGTCGAAACCGGCCTGAGACCGGCTCGCGGCTCGGTGCGCCCCCGTGCCGCCGTCCCGGATGGGGGGCGTGAAACGCGGCCAGGCAAGACACCCCGGCAACGCCCGGATATCCGGCTTTATCAGGGGGTACCGGGCCCCCCCGGTGCGGGGCGGGTTTTTTCCATCACCCTCTTGTCACCGCGCACTCTGCCGCGGTAGATAGCGCCGCACGGAGAGGTGGCCGAGTGGT
>JAGRMP010000170.1:8607-31895 GCA_020441225.1 Maritimibacter sp.
CACGCCTGGAAAGTGTGTAGGCGGGAAACCGTCTCCAGGGTTCGAATCCCTGTCTCTCCGCCACATGCCAATGATATTATGGAATTTTCCGCCCCGCGGGAGAGTGGCGTTCCATCTGGCGTGCCAAGAAACGGGCCGTTCAAGCCAGACTCGATATCCCGGACCCGCGCGTCGCCATCGCGATCGCGTGTTCAGGGGATTTCCCTGGGTCCAACCGCCGGGCTGGTCCGCGTTGTGCGCTGCGACAGGTCCGCCGGATCAATCGCTTGACGCTGCAACTCCGGCAGGCCTCGGCCACAGGCGTTCTGTCCTCGATCCGCCAGATGATGAACGCCGGTCTTGCGCCACCGTGAACTTCGATGGCTTCACCCGTCTCCGCGCCTCTCCCTGCCAGGCGCTCTCTTGCGAGGGCGGACCTGGGGATCGCATCACAGGATCTGGTCGCCAACCGGGGCAGCGTACGCTGCGTTCGCAATTTCCAAACTTCGTGTTCCTAAAAGTGACCCAAGAAAACGTTGGATGCCGTGTTCCGTGAGGGTTGCACGGTTTTTCGACGAACGAAGCGGAACGACCCGTTCGCCGGTGCCGGACCAGGTCGAAGGTGATGCTAGACAGAGGGCCGTGCGAATGGCGGGTCGGTCGATTTCAAGAGGACGTGCTGCCGGAGACCCACGGGAAACCGGGCGCGATAATCCCCGGCACCCCGGGGTCCCGTGCTGGCGCATGTCGTTTCGGCGCGGTTCGGGTTCTGCGCCGGTCCGCACGATTGAATGGAGAACTGAGAACCCACCGAACCGGTCCCGACGGGCAGACGCGCCGCCCCCGATGCAGAGCACGTCCGCCGCCAACGCGGCTGCAGCCGCGGCGACAGCGCCGACGCGTGCGTTCTTGTGACGGCAATGCCGAGGGCAGGGCAATCACGCGGGTCATTGAGGCTGGCAGCCCGCACCGCGACGGCACCGTCCGCGCCACCGGTACGGCAATCCGGATTTGCCCCCGGATGACGGACCGGCGACCAGGCCCGGCCGCGACCGGCCCGATCCGTGTGTCACGAGGTTTCAGAGTTTTCAAACCCTTAAGGAGGTAATCCAATGCCCAAGAACCAGACCGTGTCCTGCCCTGCCGGAACCCCGACCCAGTTGACCGACAACGCGGTCAGTGCGGCGCGTGTGATCGGATCGCAGGACTTCCACCTTTGCGCCACCATCGGTACGACGCCGCCCGTGTCGACGGACGGCTCGGTCATGCTGCTGCCCTGGTCCGTCCTTACAGCCGATCTCGCCCTGGGCGATCTGTTTCCTGGCGTCGGCACCTCGGTCTATCTGTGGGCCTGGCCCCTGAGCGGCGCGGTCGACGTTTCCGTCTCGCACGTGTGAGGACGTGATGCGCAATCAGTTCCTGCAAAGCCCCCGCATTAGCACAATCGGCCGACGCGGCGGCGGCGCCCCGGCCGTCTCCTATGCGGTAAACGGTCGTGAACCGAACATTCTCGGCGACTTCGTGAACGGCGTGTATCGCAGCCCGCTCGGGGACGACGACATCGCCAACGTGATGGACACCGTTGCGGGGGGCTACACGCTCACCGGGGCGGGCATGTACACCAAGGACACCGATCTGCCCCGGTTCCTGAACGCAGCCATCGGCGCGCTGGACATTTCGAACGGGATTTCCTTCGCCATCGAGGGCACGTTGACCTACGCCGACCATGGGACCACGGCAGAAGTCTACTACTTCTCGTCGGTGTACTCGCACGCCCTGCAGTTTTCTTTCGACACGAGCAGTGCGAACACGGGACGGCTGCGGATCAGCGCGTCGAACGCAACGGACGGATCGGTGATTGTCGCCGGCTCGAACCAGCTCACGCCGGGGTCGGACGTTGCAATCCGAGCGGCCTTCCGGGCGACGGCTTCGGAGGTGCAGGGCGTGCTGAACGGAACCCTGACGCCTAATCAGGCCGTCTCCGCGGTCGGCAATTGGTACGATGCCGCCGTTGCTGTTTTCGCCGCGCGCACCAACCGCGCCGGGAACCAGATGACCACCCATGTCATCCGTGTGTGGGAAGGCGATATCGGGGAGGACGGGCTGGTCGAAGCCGGCGTCCCTTTTGACAACCGCCCATTCGACGTGGTCGTCGTCTGGGGCCAGTCGAACATGGTGGGCAAAGACGTATACGACACCCTCGGGGCGCATCCGTCCGGGACCTTTCAGTGGGATTACCTCGGCGCGGGTGCGGTGGCACCGACGATGCCGCTTCATCACGAAACCGGCGGCACGCCGGGAGACATGGGGCCGGACGTGCAATTCGCGATCGACTACCTTGCGGCCAACCCGGGGAGAAACCTCCTGTTCGTCCCCGTGGCAGAGGGCTCGACCGGGTTCACTTCGAACCATTGGAACCCGGGCGATCCGAACTACGAGACCCTGGTTTCGCGCGTCCGCTCCCTGCTGGCCGGGTGCCCGAATGCCACCCTCGTGGGCGCGCTGTGCATCATCGGCGAACAGGACGCCAGCGACGGCGAATCTGAGGTTTCCTTTGCGGCCAATCTTGACGCCGCGGTCGCCGGGTTCCGCAGCGATATCGCGGGGGCGGCGAACCTGCCCTTCGTGTTCGGACAGATCGGGACCTTCCTGTCCCCGGCGTCTTTCCCGACGCGCGATGCGGTGAATGCCGCCATTGCCGATACGCCCAACCGGGTCGCGAATACTGCCGTCGCGTCGAGCGCCGGTCTCAGCGCAATCGCGGATGGGGTGCATTACGATGCAGCCAGCGTGCGCACGATGGGCGGGCGGCTTTTCGCGGCCTGGGACAGTCTGTGACGGGCCGGAATGCCCGGAGACGCCACCAAACACCCAGGGCCGGTCATGCTGGCCCCGGAGAAGGCCAAGCGAAGCAAACTCCGGGACGCACCGCGTTGACAAGGCACGCGAGACCGTTTCTGTGTGCGGTACCGTAACGGTATCGCTGGTGTTGCCGGGGGGGTGCTATTGAAAATATCGATCGTCACTGTCGCCTACGGCGCCGAGAAGACCATTGGCGGGGCGTTGGAAAGCGTCGCCCGCCAAAGTTGGACCGACACCGAGCATGTGGTCATCGACGGGGCCTCGCCCGACGGCACGCTGGCGGTGATCCGCGCGCACGAGCATGCCGGGATGGTGGTCGTGAGCGAACCCGACGCGGGGATCTACGATGCCCTGAACAAGGGGTTCGCTCGGGCGAGCGGGGAGATCGTGGGTCTGATGCATGCGGATGACATGTTCGCCCATGATGACGTATTGGCCGCCGTTGCCGATGCCTTTGAAGACCCCGCAATCGACGCGGTCTATGGCGATCTCGACTACGTGGCGAAGGACAATCCGGCGCGCGTGATCCGCCATTGGACGGCAGGCCCCTTTTCCCGCGTCAAGCTTCGCATGGGATGGATGCCGCCGCATCCGACCCTGTTCCTGCGCCGCCGGGTGTTCGAGACCCATGGCCTGTTCGATACATCTTTCCGGATCGCGGCGGATTACGACGCGATCCTGCGGTATTTCGGTGCCGGAGATTTCCGCTCGACCTACATTCCCCAGGTGCTCGTCAAGATGCGGTTGGGGGGCGAGAGCAACCGGTCGCTTGCCGCGATTGTCGAGAAATCGAAGGAAGATTACAGGGCGCTCAGGAAGAACCGGGTCGGAGGCGTCGCGACGCTTCTGGGAAAGAATGTCTCCAAGGTGCCGCAGTTCTTCCGCCGTGGTCGGAGCGCCTGACGGCGTCGCGCGACTGTTGCCTCTTTGCAGCCATGGCGAGCGTGGACCGCAAGGCCAGCGAGCGTCGCGGCTTTTGCATATGGCAGCGTCTCGGCCCCGATGCTAAGACCCCGGTGTGGGCGCAGCCAGGCATATGCCGTGTCTCCCCGAAGGAGTGCGCAAACGGTGGTGTGGCGTTGCCGGTCACCGTGCGGTAGCTATGGAGCGCGGCTTGCGGGGCGCGCGGCGCGCGGCGCGGTCGGTCCCCGGCCGCTGTGCCCGCTGAGCGGTTGTTCGTAGAGCGAAACAGGACATGAACCGGGAACTGTTCGTCAAAGGCTGGTCGCTGCTCGACCCGCGCGAGAAGCGGCGCGCGCTGCTGGTATTGACGGTCGTGGTGGTGTCGGCGTTCACCTCGGCGCTGATGGTCGGCTCGATCATGCCGTTCCTCGCCACGCTGGCCGACCCCGACCGTATCCGCGAGGTCGATGCCTTCGTCTGGGCCTATGAGGCAGGCGGGTTCCGCTCCGACTACGGGTTCCTGATGGCACTCGGCTTCGCCTCGCTTGCGGTCATCGTGGTGGCCAACGGGATCCAGATGCTGCGGGTCTTCCTGGTAACGAAATTCGCGATGATGCGGATGCACAGCCTGAGCGTGCGGCTTCTGCGGGTTTACCTGCGCCAGCCCTACGAGTTTTTCCTCGACAAGAACTCCGGCGAGCTCGGCACCCAGATCCTGTCAGAGACCCAGCAGGTGGTGCAGCTCTTCTACCGGCCGGCCGCCGAAGCGATCGCCGCGGTGCTGACGGCGGTCGCGATCATCGCGCTCCTCGTCTGGATCAATCCCCTGGTCGCGGTCATCGCGCTGACCGTCGCGGGGGGGATGTACTTCGGCTCCTTCCTTATCAGCCGGAAGCTCATCGGCCGCCTGGGCGATACGCGCGCGGATGCCAACAAGAGGCGGTTCCGGATCGCCAACGAAAGCCTTTCGGGCGTGAAGGAAGTCAAGCTGCTCGGCCGCGAGGCGAACTACGTGAACATGTACGCGATCCCCTCGCTCGCGATGGCCCGGGCCGAGGCTTTTGCCAACTTCATCGGCACTTTGCCGCAATATGTCATGCAGATCGTCGCATTCGGCGGGATGATCGTGCTGGTTCTCGCGCTGCTCGATCCCGCGGCCCTGAGCGACGCCGACACGATGGGCGACCTCCTGCCGCTGCTCGGTGTCTTTGCCTTCGGCGGACAACGCCTGATGCCGGAACTGGCGAAGCTCTACCTGGGCTTCACCCAACTCGGCTACGGTGCGCGGGTCGTCAACTCGATCCATGCGGACCTCCAGGACGAGCATCGGTTGCCACGGCTGATGGGAGCGCCGGTGCCCCCCCTCGGGCTCAAACGGGCACTCGAATTCCGCGAAGTCGGCTATGCCTACCCGAACGCGGAGGGGCCGGGCGTGACCGGGGTGACTTTGCGCGTCGAGGCAGGCGAACGGATCGGGATCGTCGGCGGGTCGGGCGCCGGCAAGACGACGCTGGCCGATGTCGCGATGGGGCTTCTGCGCCATACGGACGGCGAGATCGTCGTGGATGGGACCGCCATCACCGACGACAACATCCGGTCATGGCAGCGCTCCGTCGGCTATGTGCAGCAGGGCATTTTCCTGTCGGATGCCAGTGTGCTGGAGAACATCGCGCTCGGCGTGCCGCCCGGCGAGATCGATCGAGAGCGCGCGCTCGACGCGTCGCGCATGGCCCGCTTCGACGACTTCGTTCGGCACGATCTGCCGGACGGCTACGAGACCATGGTCGGCGAGCGCGGCGTGCGCCTGTCGGGCGGGCAGAAACAGCGCATCGGGATCGCGCGCGCGCTTTATCACGATGCCGATCTGATCGTGTTCGACGAGGCGACGAGCGCGCTCGACAACGTCACCGAGAAAGAGGTGATGCGCTCGATCGACGCGCTTCCGGGCAACAAGACGGTCATCCTGATCGCCCACCGCCTCACGACGCTGGAAAACTGCGACCGTTTGATCGTCATGGACCGCGGTCGCGTGGTGGGCATGGGGACCTGGGACGAATTGCTCGCGACCAACGCGCAGTTCCGCGCGCTCGCGATGTCGACCAAAGTGACCGGTGAGGAATAGGCGCCGCGGGGCGCGGGTTGCCATCGGCCGGATGCCATGACCAGAACGATTGCTTTCAGTTGGATCTACCCGATCGATGCGGCAGGCGGCGGGGTGGAACGCGTCACCCGACGATTGATGGACGGGTTGGATGCGCGCGGTCACAGATGCCTGTTTCTGCTGCACGACCAGAGCACCGGACATTTCGTGTGCGACGGCGAGGTCTACGCCGATCTCGGCACGTTTCTCACCGAGCGTGGCGTCGATGTCCTCGTCAACCAGAACGGCTACTCGGATACGCTCACCAGGGCCCTCGAAGGCGCGACCTGGTCGGGGCGCTACGTGGTGTGCTATCACAACGAGCCGTTTTTCCTCCGCAAGGTGTTTGATCTGCGCGCCGTCATCAAGCTGGTGACGGGCGCGGGCGCGCGACTTGCCACCCGGCTATCGTGGCTTGCCCGTCTCGCCGTCTATCCCCTGTGGCAATGGATCTCGACCCTCAAGATCGCGGCGACGCAGGCGCGCAACTACCAGCGCGCCGATCGCTACGTGGTCCTGTCGCCGTCGTTCCTGCCCCAGGTGCGACAATTGCTGCGCCGGGGCGACCTTCCCAAAGCATTGGCAATCGCGAACCCGCTGTCGTTCGATATCGCCCCGGACGAGGCCGCCGGTTTCGAAAAGCACAGGGATGTGCTTGTGGTGGCCCGCCTGAACGACGGCGAAAAGCGCATCTCGGCCGCGTTGGCGGCGTGGCGGATTGTCGAACGGCAGGACACGGACGGCTGGGCGCTGAAGATCGTCGGCGACGGCCCCGATGCGACCGGGCTGGCGGCTGCCGCACAGGAGATGGGGCTTGAACGGGTGACCTTCGTCGGCCGCGCCGCGCCTTTGCCCTACTACCGGTCAGCATCGATCTTTCTCATGACCTCGCGCGTCGAAGGCTGGGGGCTCACGCTTACCGAGGCGATGCAGACCGGCACCGTGCCCGTGGCTTTCGACGCCTATGCGTCGCTCCGCGATATCGTCGCGGACGGCGAAACCGGGGTCATCGTTGCGAATGGCGATGTCGGGGCGCTGGCGGATGCGATCCTCGGGCTGATACGGTCGCCCGACCGCCGCGCGGCCCTTTCCGCGCGCGGCATCGAGTCGGCGCAGCGATACAGGCTTGACCATGTGCTGGATCAATGGGAGGCGATCCTGTGAGCCGGACGCATTCTGAGCCGGCGCGTTTGCGAGAGAGCCGGTCATGGACCTGAAGAGCTTCGACAACGCGGATTTCGACCGGGGCGCCTCGCGGGCCAAGGAGCTGGTATGGCTCGTGGTCTCGGCGCTCACTGTTGCGGGCCCGCTGCCCGGGTCTGGCTGGCGCGCGGCGTTGCTCCGGGCCTTCGGGGCGGAGATCGGTCCGGGCGTGGTGTTGAAGCCCGGCCTGCGCGTCAAGTTCCCCTGGCGGCTCACGATCGGTGACAACAGCTGGATCGGAGAGAGCGCCTGGATCGACAACCTCGACGAGGTACGGATCGGGCGCGACACCTGCATCTCGCAAGGCGCCTATCTCGGAACCGGCAACCATGACTGGACCAGCCCGGCCTTCGACCTCGTGACCGCGCCGGTCAGGATCGGGGACCAGTGCTGGGTGGGCGCGCGGGCGACGGTGGCGCCGGGCACGCGGATGGAGGACGGCGCGGTCCTGGGGATGGGGGCCGCTGGCAAGGGCCGGCTTGCGGGCTGGACGATCCACGCTGCCGCCGGAACGCGCGAGATCGGTCCCCGCCGGGAGAGGGCTCGCAAATGAGCCGGGCAACGGAGGTGGACGCTTGAAGGTTCTGCATGTCAACGCTTTCGACGGCGGCGGTGGCGCGGCACGGGCGGCGATGCGCCTGCACGAGGGGCTGCGCGCGCAGGGCGTCGAGAGCCTCTTCGCCACGGTCAAGCGCGGGAGCGGCGGCCCCGGCGTGGTCTCGCCGTTGGGAACCGGACGGCAGGTGGCCGCGCTGGTCAAGCGCCAGGTCGCGATGCGGGTCGCGCGGCTGCAGAAGACCCCGGGCAACCCGATCATCCACTCGCTGGGGCTGTTTCCCTCGGGGCTCGGGGCCTGGATCAACGCGAGCGACGCCGACATCGTGAACCTGCACTGGGTCTGCGGCGAAACGCTGTCGCTGGGCGAGATCGCCCGGATCGAGAAGCCGGTCGTCTGGACCATGCACGACATGTGGCCGTTCATGGGCGCCGAGCATTATGACGACGACCGACACCCGGGGCGCTGGAAGGCACCCTATGGTACTGCCAACCGGCCACCCGGCGCCAGCGGTCCGGATATCGATGCGCGGGTCTGGGCCCGCAAGGCGCGGCTCTGGTCGGGCAAGACCTTCAACCTGGTCGCGCCGAGCGGCTGGCTCGCCGATTGCGCCCGTGAAAGCGCCCTGATGAAACATCAGCCCTGCGAGATCATCCACAATCCGCTCGACACCGGGGCCTTTGCCCCGGTCGACCGTTCCGTCGCGCGGAAACTGCTGGGCCTGCCGCAGGACCGTAAACTCATCCTGTTCGGCGCGCTGGGCGCGACGTCGGACAAACGCAAGGGCTATGACCTGCTCGTCGAGGCGTTGCGGGCCTTCGAGCGCGATCACGATCCGGACGGCGTGGAAGTGATGGTGTTTGGCGGGCAGAATAGCGGCGCGATCCCCGGGATCGGTCTGCCGTCCCACTTCCTCGGGACATTCCGCGACGAGATCAGCCTTCGCCTGGTCTACTCGGCCGCCGACATCTTCGTCGCCCCGTCGCGCCAGGACAACCTGCCCAATACCGTGGTGGAAGCCTCTGCCTGCGGCGTGCCGAGCGTCGCCTTCGATATCGGCGGCATGTCCGACATCATAACCGACGGCGAAACCGGCGCACTCGCGCCCGCCTTCGAAACGGGCGCGCTCGCGGCCGGCATGGCCCGGCTGCTGCGCGCGCCGATCGCGCAGGAAAAGGTCCGCGCGGCCGCGGAGGCGAAGTTTTCGCATGCGGCGACGCTCCCGGCCTACCTGGCGCTCTACGAACGTCTGAGCAAAGGGAGCTGACCGGGAATGCTGCGCTATCTGGTCAACATGATCGTCGCCATCCTCCCGCCGACGCGGGCCTTCGGGCTGAAGCGGTTCCTGTGGCTCAGGATCGGCGCCGAGGTCGGCGAGGGCACCAGGATCAACGCCGGCGCGCGGATCTGGGGCGGCGGACCGGTCACCATCGGGCGCGACACCTGGGTTGGGATGAACCTGTTCATCATCGTGCCGGTCGGATCGGAGGTCGCCATCGGGTCCAATGTCGACATCGGCCCCGACGTGATGATCGAATGCGGGTCGCACGATCTCGGCGGCCCCGACCGGCGCGCCGGGACGGAACGTGCGGACAATATCGAGATCGGCGACGGCACCTGGATCGGCTGCCGCGCGACATTGCTCGGGGGCGCGCGCGTCGGCGCCGGTTCCATCGTCGCGGCGGGCGCCCTGGTGCTGCCCGGCACCTACCCGGACAACGTGCTGCTCAAGGGCGTGCCGGCGCGGGCCGAGCCGCTCGGAACCGAGAGCGGAGACAGCCCGTGAGCCGGCGTCCCCGCGTCTACTACTTCGGCATGATCACCACGGATGCCTATGGGCGCGCGGTGGGTGAGCGCATCTATTCGGGTGCGGCGACGCGGAAGATGCTGCTGGTCACGGCGGCTCTGCGCAGCGTCGGACATCTGGCCGCGGTCGTCTCGCTTCCCTTCGTCGGCACCAAGGCCGCGCGGGCCGGATATCGCGGCATCCTGCAGACCGAACAGGGTGTGCCGGTCGCCTTTCTTCCGACGCTGCGGTCGAAATACTTCCGCAAGGTGGTCGGCCCCCTGGTTCTCGCCTGTTTCGCAGCGCGCCGGGTTCGACGGGGCGACACGGTGATCCTGTACAACCACGCCATCGAACTGCTCCCCGCGCTCGCCATCCTGCGCCTCAAGGGGCGGAGTGTCGTCCACGACATCGAGGACGCGCCCAACCCGGAAACCCGGGGCATACGCCGGCTCATGAGCCGGGTGTCCTTCTTTGCCATCTTCCGCTTCACCCGGAGCCGCAAGATGGTGGTCAGCGAAGAGGTCGCGCGGCTCCTCGATCTGGATGACTATGTCGTCGTCCGCGGCGTGGCCCGGTTCCCGGATGCGGACACACGCCCGATGGGCGCGGCGCGGTGGGAGGAGCTGCGCGGTGGCGGTGACTTGCGGCTGCACTTCGGCGGGTCGCTCGTGGCCGCCAACGGTGTCGATCTGTTCTGCGAAGCAATCGCGCTTCTGGCTGAAAGCGAAGACCGGATGTCGCGCCCGGTTACGTTCACGATCACCGGTGTCGGGGATATGGACAAGATCCGTGACGCGGCGACCCGGATCCAGGGACGCGGGAAGCTGAAAGTCGAGATCCTGCCCGAATTGAGCGTCGATGAATTTGTCGAGGCGATCAGTCACTGCCATGGTGCCCTGTCGCTGCGCCGGCCGGGCGCCGGCAACGCGGACACGACCTTTCCTTCTAAGGTGATCGAGATCACCGCCGCGGGCATGGCGCTGGTGTCGACGCGGCTCGGGGACGTGGCCGAGATCTACGACCGGAGCGCGTATTTCCTCGATGACTACAGCCCGCGTGCCCTGGCGGAGATCATCGTCGCGATGTCCGGGGACACCGACGGCGTTGCTCGGGTCGCCGAAGACGGTTTTCGGACCGCGAAGCGGCATTTCTCGCTGGTCAATGTCGGCAACCAGATGACCAGGCTTTTTCAGGAATGACGCCGCGCGACGTGCGCATCCATGGCAACGCTCTGAAACCGCGCGAGCGCGTGCAGAATGGAAATCGGGGACCAGCATGATTTTTTTCCAGATGCGCGCGCTTTATCTCAACCCGGGCGACGAACTTATCAACGTCGTCCTTCTCGACCAGCTCGCTCGGCGCGATACGGTGGTGGCCCTGACCTCGGGTGTGCCGGACTGGTACATGGAAAACGTGATCCGGGAACTCGGCGAACTGGCGAGCCGGGTGGTATTCGAGCCGAGCGCGGCGGGGTTCTTTTCCAAGCTGGCCGCGAACGCGGTCAAGGGCCGCGAGACCTGGCTCTACCTGTCGCCCGGCGAGACCACGCAACCGCCGGAACTGGACGGGCGCGACCGGCTGAAATCCGCGATCCTGAGCGGGTTGCAGGTGTTGCCGGATGTGCACATCGGTTTCGTCGGCCAATCAACCACCCGCGTTTCGCCGTCTCGCGAACGGGTGCTGCGCAAGGCGCGCAAGCGTGGAGACGTCATCGCCGTTCGGGACGCGGATTCGTGCACCTATCTGCAAAGTCGAGGGATATCCGCCACCCGCGTCCCTGACCTTGCGTTCGCGCTGGACCGGGTTCGCGGCCGCCGGGCGAAGACCGTCGGGCTTTCCTTTCGAAGCCACGGCCCCGGATCGGACAGGCTCCTGAAGGACCGGTTGCACGCGCTCCTGCCGCAGTTGCGCGACGCCGGTATGACCGCGGAGGTGTTCTGGCAGGCAGATTACGACCGCGAATTCTGCGAGGATCTTGCCAGGGATCTCGATCTGCCGCTGGCCGAGCGTCGCATGGACCGATCCGACCGGCTGACCGAGTTGCGCTCGCTTTTCTCCCGTATGGGCTTTCTGTTGAGCAATCGGCTGCACGTGCTCCTGATCGGAGCCTCGCGCGGGAGTATCCCAATAGCGCTTCTGTCGAAAGAAGACGAAAAGATCGGCCCATTGTTCCGGGACGACGGGCTCGACGCGGCCTGCATTCGCCTCGACGATCCGGCGATGATCGAACGAACGATTGCCGTCGTTCGGGGGGCGGCAGAGTTCGATGAGCAATTTGCGCGTGTCTTCGAGCGGAACCGCCGGGCGATTTGCGACCACTTCGACGCAATGCATGGCATGCCAGACCCGGAGAGCCGTTCGTGATCCATCCAGCAGCAATACGAACTGACATGCGACAGCCGAAGCGAACGCGGCAACCGGGCCGTGTCCGGTCTTGGCCTGTTCGTTCCGTAGCCGCTGAGAGCCCATGACCGGCTGCATCGTTTTCTGGCAGCGGATGTTGACCCCGCACATGACCGAACTGGCGCGCGAGGTGGCGCGGCTCGGGGTCGATGTGCATTTCGTCGCCGAGGAGGCCCTGTCGGAGGAACGTCGGGCGATGGGCTGGGTTGCGGGAGACCTGGCGGCGGTGGCGCTGCATGTGGTCACGAGCCCCGGCGAGGCGCGGGCCCTCGTCGACCGGCTTCCGGCCGGTGCGGTGCACATAACCTCCGGGGTAAGGGCGAACGGGCTTGTGGCCGACGCACAGAAGCGGATCCGGGCGCTCGGGCGCCGGCACTACCCGATCATGGAAAAGGTCGATCTGCGCGGACGTGCGGGGCGGATCAAGCCACTTGTCTACGCGGCCAGATTCCAGGCGATATCGCGGTCGCTGGAAGGGATGCTCTGCATTGGGGAAGGCACCGACGCCTGGGTGGCGAAGCGCGCGCCGCGGAGCCTGAATGTGTTTCCCTTCGCCTACTTCCTGCAGGGAACGCGCGGAGATCGCCGGGCGCGCGCCGCGGGTCGGTTCCGGTTCGTCTACGTCGGCGGGTTGATCGAACGCAAGCGCGTCGATCTCCTGGTCGAGGCGCTCGCGGCGCTTGCGGACAGGCCGTTCGCGCTTGAAGTCGTGGGGGACGGTCCGACCCGCGCGATGCTGGAGGACATGACCGCGGATCGACTGTCCGGCCGCGTGACCTTTCGCGGCACGCTGGCCATGGGCGAGGCGGTCGAACGGATCAAGGCGGCCGACTGTCTGGTCTTGCCGAGCGATCACGACGGGTACGGCGCGGTGGTCTCCGAGGCGCTGATCAACGGCATACCCGCTGTCTGCAGCTCCGAATGCGGCGCGGCGGGGGCGGTGCGCGCGAGCGGGGCAGGCGGGGTGTTCAGGGCCGGGGACGTGGGCGATTTGCGCCGGGTCCTCGGCGGGATGCTCGACCGCGGACCGCTTTGCGACACCGAGCGCGAAGCGCTTTCGGATTGGGCGCGCTGCCTGACCGCGGAAGCGGGTGCGCGCTACCTGCTCGAGATCCTCGATCGCGCCGAGGCCGGCGGCCCGATCGTGCCGCCGTGGGAGCGCGGCAGCGGATGAAGATCGCGCACGTCGCCTCGCAGCTCGACCGGGCCTCGGCCGGGCTGGGCGCCGCCATCGCGGCGATTTCCGCGGCGACGCAGACCGCGGGCAACGAGGTGCGCGTGTTCGGCCTGTCGAGTGCCGATTGGGTCGCGCGCGACGGTGGCGCCTGGACCGGGGCGCCTGCGACGATGCTCGAACCGGCCGCCTGGTCCGGACCGCTCGGCTACGCCCCCGCGATGCTGCCGGCGCTCCTCGACTTCGACGCGGATGTGATCCATCTGCACGGGCTATGGACCTATCCCTCGATCGCCGCGTACCGGTTTCACCGCAAGAGCGGGCGCCCGCTCGTCGTCTCGGCCCACGGCATGCTGATGCCGGTCGCCCTGACCTACAGCCGGGGCCGCAAGCGGATCGCGCGCGTGCTGTTTCAGGACCGGGTCCTGCGGGCGGCCAGCTTTTTCCATTCGACATCGCGTGACGAAGAGGCCGCCTACAGGGCGCTCGGCCTCGATACCCCGGTCGGATTGATCCCGCTGGGCATGGATCTCCTGCCACGCCCCGAGGACCTGCCTGAGGTCCCGGGACGCAAGCTTCTGTTCCTGGGACGGCTGCACCCTCTCAAGGGGATCGATTGGCTGATCGAGGCCTGGATGCGCCTCCAAGCCGATTATCCGGACTGGGAGTTGTCCATCGTCGGCCCGACGGATCCGAGCTATGCGCGCGAGATCGCGCGGTTCAACCGGGAGGTTGCCGGATCTCGGGTCACGTTCGCCGGGCCACGGCACGACCGGGAGAAACTGCGCACCATGGCGGGTGCCGATCTGTTCGTCCTGCCGAGCCGAAGCGAGAATTTCGGGCTGACCGCCGCCGAAGCGCTGATGATGGAGGTGCCGGTGATTGCGACCCGGGGCACGCCGTGGTCGGGCCTGACGGAGGCGGGCGCAGGGTGGTGGATCGAACCGGGAGCGGATGCGCTCGAGCAGGCCTTGCGGACGGCCATGCGTCTGCCCGAGGCGGAGCTGCAGCGCATGGGACGCAATGGCCGGCAATGGATCGAACGCGATTTCTCCTGGCCCGTGATCGGCCGCAAGTGGCAGGCGGTCTATGAAAACCTTGTCGCGGCGGGCGACCGATGACCGGGACGTCGGCAGGGCCGCCCGGCTGCCTGGGAGAGCTGTCGCCATGACCCCGGCCAAGATCATCCGCGCCGCCCGGACCCTTCTGTCCAACCCGCTGTTCATCAACGCCTACGTCGAAACGGTCGACGGTCGGGTGCGTCCGGTCAACTGGGGCGACGACATCAACGACCATTTCATCCGGCTCCTGAGCGGACGGGAGATTGCGGTCTACTTCGATACGCCCGTCGCCATGGCGCTGAAACGGCCGAACTACCTCTGTATCGGCAGCACGCTCAACTACCTCACGACCCCGCAGACCGTCGTCTGGGGGGCTGGTGTGATCGACGACACGCTGGAGATGCGCGCGCGCCCCGCGCGGGTGACCGCGGTGCGGGGACCCTTGACCCGCGACTACCTGCTGGCCCGCGGCATCGACTGCCCCGAGGTCTACGGCGACCCGGCACTGTTGCTGCCGTACTTCTACAAACCCGCGTCGGCGCTGCCCCGCGCGGGGGGGCGGATCGGGATCGTGCCGCATTACAAGGACCAGGGCTCGCCGACCTTCGCGGCGCTCCGGCAGGCCCATCCCGAGCTCGACTTCATCGACATCGCCAGCTATGGCACCTGGACCGATTTCATCGACCGGATCAGCGCTTGCGACGCCGTGTTCTCGAGTTCGCTGCACGGGCTGATCGTCGCCGAGGCCTATGGCATCCGCAACCACTGGGTCAGCGTCTCGGGGAACGTTCTGGGCAACGGGTTCAAATTCCGGGACTTTTTCGCGTCGCTCGGCAAGACGACCGCGGGCCCGACCGAGATCGACATGGGTTTCGACCCGAAAGCGTTCCTGGCCTCGCGGACCTGGAGCCCGGGTCGGATCGATCTGAAAAAACTGCTCGCGGCCTGTCCGTTCGAGATCGTGGAGCCAATCCGGCATGAGCATCCTCTGGATCTATGACAAGGCGATCGACCCGCAGGCGGGCGGGACGGAACGGGCGACGCACCTGGTGATGACGGCACTCGCGGAGCGGGGGCATGCGACGGCCGGCTTCCTTGTGTTCCGGCAGGATCAGCCGCGGGCGGTGTACGATGCAGCGGGCGAACCGGTGACGGACCTCTACGCTTTTCTGAAAGTGCACGACGTCCATGTGGTGGTGAACCAGATCGGCTACTCGAAATGGTTGCTCGAGGAGTTTCTGGCCCGCGGCGGCGCACGCTGGCGCGACACGGGGGGGCGGATTGTCACCATGTTGCACTTCGATCCGCTGATGTTTTCCACCGGCTTGCGGGACCTCACGCGCCACTGGCGCCGGAGAAGTCCCAAACAGAAACTGCGCCGGCTCGGCCGGATCGCGCTTTTGCCGCTGGAACGGCGCAGGGCGGCCCGGACCCTGCGCGCCGCCTATGCCTACCTGCTCGATCAGTCCGACGCCTATGTCATCCTGTCGGAAAAGCACCGCCGGAAGCTGCTCGACATGTCGGCAACGCCGCATCGTGCAAAGATCACGGCGATCCCAAACCCCAACACCTTTCCCGTCGCATTCCCGCCGGACCGCGTCGCGGCCAAGAAGAAACACGTCCTGGTCGTCTCGCGCCTCGACGAACCCCAGAAACGGGTCTCGCTGGCGCTGCTGGCTTGGGGCAGGGCGGCCGCGATGGGGGCGCCTTCGGGCTGGACCCTGAAGGTGCTGGGCGACGGCGACTACCGCGACGACTACCGCGACCTGGTCGCCCGGGAACGGATCCCCGATGTCGAATTCATCGGCAGGACCGACCCGGAACCGTATTACGATGAGGCGGCCATCTACCTGCACACCGCGAAACGCGAGGGTTGGGGGCTTACCATCGCCGAGGCGATGCAAAAAGGTGTCGTGCCCGTCGTAATGCACGGCTCGCCTGTCTTCGAGGAGTTGATCGAGGACGGTCGGAACGGCATACTTGTCGAGAACGGAAACGTCGACGCCTTTGCTGATCGGTTGGTGGACTTGATGGGTTCGAGGGAGTTGCGCGAAAACATGGCGCGCAGCGCCATTGAAGCCTCCCACGGTCGGGACCTTGATCGGATCATCCAAAGATGGTCTGAGGTGCTCGAACGAACCTGAAAAGCGGGCCGGACACATGCCGCAGAATATTCCGATGAACGCCGAGGCTTTCATACCGGCCTGGAACAAGTCGGATCGGCTCCGTTTGTGGGACTACATCGTGCTGTTTTCGTGCATGGTGATGCTGCCGGCGGGTGTGGTCCATGGCCTTCTGGGCATCGACGAACGGACCGCGTTCGCGCTGGTAACCCCGGTGATCCTGTATCTGATCCTGGTCACACAGAAGTTCCGCGTCCACAAATCCATCCCGATGCTGGTCCTCACGCTCATGCTGACAGGCGCGCTCGCCAGCTCCGTTGCCATGAGCATGAGCCAGCTGCTCATGGCCACCGCGCTGGCGGTTGCGGTCGTGGTGGGGCGCCAGTTGTTCCTCACCCTCAGCAAGCCCAAGGCGCTGCGCCTGGCGAGCTGGTTCACGCTCGCATTGCTCGTGGGCGGGGTGATCGGGATACTCTATGCGATGGTCGGAGGTCCGTCTCTGCTCGATGTGCGCGTCGGCTACCGGACCACGCATCTCTACCTCACAACCTTCTCGTTCGCGTTCATCGGCGGGTTCATCCGGCCGTCGGGGATTTTCGACGAACCCGGTGCCTTCGCAATGTTCGTGGCTATCGTGACCATGTTCAACGATACTCTGCGGCAGAACCGAAACCTGAATCACGCGCTGATCATCCTGCTGGTTTTCACGGGCGCGCTGGCCGGGCTGGCCATGTCTGCGCTGTACCTTTTGTCCTCCAACGCCTTGCGAATGCGGCGTATGAGAAGCATCCTTTTCGTCGGCGTTTTGTTCGCGGCTTTTGGGGTGCTCGGCATCGCGGCGCCGTCGAACCCGATCTCGGCGTCCTTGGAAACGTTCTACAGCGACCGTCTCGAGGTCCAAGACGGCAGGATCGCTGGCGACAACAGGTCGAACCAGGTGGCGGATTTCTTCCGGCTGGTCGACGATGAAATGCTGCTGAGGGGCGCACAGGGGCGGTACGAGAGCTATGATTCCGAGGACCAGAGCTCGAACCCCTTCTCGATCATTTTCGGCTACGGGCTCATCATGTGGGTGCCGTATTTCATCTTGCTGCTCTGGCTGCTCGCGACCGCGATCCGGAACAATTTCCGCAACGCCTACACCTCTATCGGATTGTTCCTCCTGTTGCTGCAGAGACCGTATATCTACAACATGCTATGGTCGGTCCTGATCGTGGCCACGGTCTGGCTGCTCTACACCACGGCGTGGCGACGCCCGAAACGGGCCGTTCCGACTCTATGAAGCTGGTTCTCCACATCGGAACCGAGAAAACAGGAACGACGTCGATCCAGAGCTGGCTGGCGGCGAACCGTGGCATCCTGTCCCGCCGCGGCATATGTCTGAGCGATGTTCTGGACCGCCCGAGCAACCGCGCCCTTGCGCATGCCTTTCAGGAGGGTGTCGATCCGTATCTCCTGCCCAAGGGGATCGTATCGGTCGATCAGCTTCGGGCTTTTCGCGAGCGTGTGACACAACAGCTTGCGGAAGAAGTCGCGGTCGCGGCGCAAACGCACGATCAGATGGTGATTTCTTCAGAACAATTGCACAGCCGCCTTCTGAATGACCGGGACGTCAAGGCCCTCGCTGCGATGCTGGGGGCGCTGTTCGACGAAACCACGGTGGTGTGCTACCTTCGTCCCCAGCTTGAAATGCGCAGGTCGCTGTACTCGACACTCGTTCGGATGGGGTACACGGGTCGGCTCGAAAACTTCGACGCGGACATCGACGAGACGTCGCTCTACTACAACCACGAAGCGCTGGTGGAACGGTGGGTTGGCGCGTTTGGCCGCGACCATCTGCTGCTGCGCGAATATGCACGCAGCAAGCTTCATGGGGGGGATGTGGTCCGCGATTTCGCCGCCATGGCTCTGCCTGACCTCGATACCTCCGGTTCGGATTTCGGGCGGCACGGCGAAAACGCCGCCTTGAGCGGCGTTCACCTGACGGCCTATCGCACGATCAATCGGATCCTGCCCTACAGCGACGGCAAGGGTGGGCTAAGGAAGGGGAACGCCCGGGCGAAACGGGTGGTTCGCACGGTGCTCGCGCCCGTTGCGCCGAAACTGAAACGGCATGCGCTTTCGCCGGAAGAACACGCGGTCGGTGTGGCGATCGCCGCCCGGTTCGCCGCCAGCAATCACCGTCTGAGCGAGGCGTTCTTCGGTGGATCGCTGTTTACAGATGCGGCCCAATCCAACATAGAACACCCGGTCCGGGCGACGAACTAGGTCAAGTGCATTTGAGGTCTCCTTGTGAAATATCGCCCCGAGATTGACGGGCTTCGTGCCGTAGCCGTTGTGCCTGTCGTGCTGTTCCATGCCGGCCTTGCCGGGTTCGACGGCGGCTACCTCGGCGTCGATGTGTTCTTCGTCATCAGCGGCTACCTGATCACCACGATCATCCTCGATGACATCGCGATGAAACGGTTCTCGATCATGACATTCTACGAACGGCGGTTCCGGCGGATCCTGCCGGCCTACGTGGTTGTCGTGCTGGCATCCATGGTCCCCGCCTTGCTCTGGATGATGCCGGTCGAACTCAGGGACTTCGGTCAATCGATTTTTGCAAGCAGCGTTTTTGCCTCGAACTTCTTCTTCTTGAGGGAAACGGGGTACTTCGCGACCGGCACCGAACTGAGGCCGCTCCTGCATACCTGGTCACTGTCCGTCGAGGAGCAGTTCTACGTGTTCTTCCCGCTCATGCTCGCGGGTCTCGCGCACCTGCGCTGGCGTTGGACGGCCCTGACGATCGCGCTGATCACCGCATTCAGCCTCGGCCTGTCTGAACTGGGGTGCCGACACTGGCCTTCTGCCAATTTCTACCTGCTCCCGTTTCGCGCCTGGGAGCTTGGCATCGGCGCTCTGGCGTCGATCCTGATCCGGCTCTACGCGCCGCGCCAGAACGCCGTTCTGTCCGGCGCCGGTTTTCTTTTGCTGGCCGCCTCGCTCGCGCTGTTCGACGAAACGACGCCGATGCCCTCGATCTACGGCCTGGCACCGGTCCTAGGCACGGCGCTCATCATCGTCTTCGCCGCGCCGTCCACATGGGCCGGACGGCTGCTGTCGCTGAAACCCGTCGTGTTCATCGGGCTCATCAGCTACAGCACCTATCTCTGGCACCAGCCGTTGCTTGCGTTCGCGCGCATCCGTTCGATCCCCTCGGCAAGTGAAGTGACCATCGCCGCCGCCGTGCTGGCCTCGTTCGGGCTCGGCTACCTGAGTTGGCGTTACGTCGAAAGGCCGTTCCGCAAGGGCGGGGCGCTGTTCACCATTCCGCGGGCCCGGCTCTTGGGGGGCAGCGTGACGGCGCTTGCCGGCCTGACGATCGTCGGTCTCGGCTTGCATGTGTCCCGCGGCCTGCCGGAGCGGATTCCGGAGCGGGCGGCGGCGCTCGCGGCCGTGGCACAGGAAAGGAGCCCGCATGTCAGCAAGGACAAATGCCTCGCCTTCACGACCCTGAAACCGGTCGAACACCCGCTCGCCGGCTGCGACACGTTTCTCTCCGAAGGCAAAGCCGATGTGGTATTCATCGGCGACAGCCATGCAGGGACGGTTACATATACCACCCAGCTGGCACTGGCCGAGAAAGGCATTTCCTCATACGGCTACTCCTACGCTGGCTGCATCGGATTGCGCGGGTTCGAGCGGTTCGGAATGGAGGCCGGGTTCGACTGTCTCGGCTACAACGAGAAGATGATCGACTACGCCCGCGAGGTCGATGCGAAAGTGATCGTCGTCGTCTCACGGTTTCCGCTCTATCTCACCGGTAAGCATTTCGACAACGGTGAAGGCGGCGTCGAACCGGGCGAAAAAGTGGTGTTCGACCGAGCGGGCAGCGGGCCGGGGAGTGGGGATCTGAAGGATCCCGCGCGGGTCGAGCGAATGCTCTCGGGCTTCACCGAGGAGTTGCAGCGCCTTACCGATGAGTTCGAGGTTGTCCTGGTGGAGCCGATCCCCGAGGCCGGGTGGGCCGTGCCGCTGCTCGCGGCCAAGACCGCCTATTTCGGCGACGAAGACCGGTTCACGATTTCGACCAACCAGGAGGCCTACAGGACCCGGGCCGAAGCCATCCTACAGGCATTCGACGCGGTGGAGGGCGACCGGCTGTTCAGAGTACACCCCGAGGACGTGTTCTGCGGCCGGCCTGAGCCCGGCCGGTGCATCAACGCCACCCAGGACGAAGTCTACTATTTCGACAACAATCACCTTTCGCGTGCCGGGACACGGCAGTTGTTACCCAGCCTCGTCGCCGCCATCGAGGCCGCGCTCGGTCCCCGGAACGGGGAACACCCGATCGCCACGGGTGAAGCAAACGGTGGATGAGCCGCGACAAAAGGGTCTCGAACTTGCGTTCGTACATTCGAACCGGCGGGGCCGTGGGGCAGGGGCCCGGACAAGAACTCCGGCCCGTTCCGCCATCTGCAGGCCCGAATATGCGGGCTCTGGTGCGATCTTATCGCGAAATGGATGGTATTGTGGGTGGTTGGCGTAGGAGTTAGCGGTTCCATGTGCGTCTATCTGCAATGAATTGGCTCACCTCCGGGAAGGTATCAGATTGAAAAAAGCAATTGGCCGCTTGACCAACAGGATCGGGAGATTGATCTGCCGGTCCAGGCCCGGTTGGGTTGCGGAGAAGATCTTCAACCAGGCGAAGATGCTCGTTCGATACGCCGACAACCTGAACTTCGATATCGAGACCAACGGAGAGCGCAGGGTGCTCGAATGTCTCGCGGTCGTCCACCCCAAGTGCGTGTTCGATGTCGGTGCGAACGAAGGCGAATGGGCGCTTCTGACCCGCATGCTCCATCCCGACTGCAATGTCCATTGCTTCGAGATCGTGCCCTCGACTTCGGAGATCCTGAAACGCAACATTTCGGGCGACCCGCATATCGTGGCGAACGCGGTCGGATTGTCCGATGAGCCGGGGACCCTCACGATCAGCGTATCGAGCACCTCGTCGACGACGGCGACGGCTAATCCGATCCAAGGGATGAAGTTCCACGAAGGCTACTACGACCAGCACCACGAATGCGAGGTAACGACCGGAGCTGCCTATGTGCGGGAGAACGACATCGGTCGGATCGATTTTCTCAAGATCGACGTCGAGGGCATGGACCTGAGAGTGCTCAAGGGGTTCGGCGCGCATCTCGAGCGCGTGCGGGCGGTGCAGTTCGAATATGGCATCTTCAACATATCGTCTCGGGACCTGCTCGTGGATTTCTTCAGACTCCTGACGTCGCACGGCTTCATCGTCGGCAAAATCTACCCGCGCCATGTTGACTTCTTCGACTATACCTTCAATCGAGAGGACTTCGGCGGGCACAATTATGTCGCGGTCAAATCCACGGAAACGGCGTTGATTTCAGCGCTCCGCGGCAAGGCCCGCCAGGGTTGAAGCACGACGGCGTCCGGGCGCCGTGAAAAAAAAGAAGGTAGGCCAGTATGGCAAAGAGAGCGCTTATCACCGGGATCACCGGTCAGGACGGGTCCTATCTCGCAGAGCTCCTGCTCGAGAAAGGCTACGAGGTCCACGGGATCAAGCGCCGGGCGTCGCTGTTCAACACGGACCGGATCGACCACATCTACCAGGACCCGCACGCGCCGAACCCGGCGTTGAACCTGCATTACGGAGACCTCACCGATACCTCGAACCTAACCCGGATCATGCGCGAGGTGGAGCCGGACGAGGTCTACAACCTCGGTGCCCAGAGCCACGTCGCGGTGAGCTTCGAGAGCCCTGAATACACCGCCGATGTCGACGGGATCGGCACGTTGCGCCTGCTCGAGGCGATCCGGTTTCTCGGGCTGGAGGAGAAGACCCGGTTCTACCAGGCCTCGACCTCGGAGCTCTTCGGTCTCGTCCAGGAAATGCCCCAGCGCGAGACCACGCCGTTCTACCCGCGCAGCCCCTACGCGGTCGCCAAGCTCTATGCCTACTGGATCACCGTGAACTACCGCGAGGCCTACGGGCTCTACGCCTGCAACGGGATCCTGTTCAACCACGAGAGCCCACGCCGCGGCGAGACCTTCGTCACCCGCAAGATCACCCGTGGTCTCGCCAACATCGCACAGGGATTGGAGAGCTGCCTTTACATGGGCAATCTCGACGCCAAGCGCGACTGGGGGCATGCCAAGGACTACGTGCGGATGCAGTGGATGATGCTGCAGCAGGACGCCCCGGAGGATTTCGTGATCGCGACCGGAACGCAGTTTTCGGTGCGGGAGTTCATCGTCTGGTCGGCGGAGGAACTCGGGATCACGCTCAGGTTCGAAGGCGAGGGGCTGGACGAACGGGCCGTCGTCGCCGCGGTCCAGGGCGACGATGCCCCGGCCGTCGAACCCGGACAGGTCCTGGTCCGGATCGACCCGCGCTACTTCCGCCCGGCCGAGGTCGAGACGCTCCTGGGCGACCCGGCCAAGGCGAAGCAGAAGCTCGGCTGGGTCCCGGAGATCACCGCGCAGGAAATGTGTGTCGAGATGGTCGCAGAGGATCTCAGGTCCGCGAAACGCCACGCGCTCCTGAAGGCGCACGGGTTGGATACGCCTGTGTCCCTCGAAAGCTGAGGAGCGCGAGATGAAGACCTATGTAGCCGGTCATCGCGGCATGGTGGGCGGGGCGATACTGCGCCGGCTCGAAGCCGATGGCCGCGAGACGATCACCCGCACCCATGCCGAGCTCGACCTCACCGATCAGGCGGCCGTGCGCGACTTCATGCAGGATCAGAGGCCGGACCAGGTGATCCTGGCGGCCGCCAAGGTGGGCGGCATTCTCGCCAACAACAGCTATCCGGCCGAGTTCATCTACGACAACCTGATCATGGAGGCGAATGTCATCCATCAGGCCTGGGCGGCCGGGGTGCAGCGGCTCTTGTTCCTCGGATCGTCCTGCATCTATCCCAAGTTGGCCGACCAGCCGATGCGCGAGGATGCGCTTCTCACCGGGACGCTGGAGCCGACGAACGAGCCTTACGCGATCGCCAAGATCGCCGGTATCAAGCTGTGCGAGAGCTACAACCGTCAGTACGGCACCGACTACCGCTCGGTGATGCCCACGAA
>JAGRMP010000171.1 GCA_020441225.1 Maritimibacter sp.
GCCTGCCCGCGCGCCCCCTGAGCGTCTCGCCCCAGCACCGGCTGCTGGTCGCCTCGCCCATCGCGGGCCGGATGTTCGGGGCGCGCGAGGTGCTGGTGCCGGCGGCGAAGCTCAGAGGGCTGCCCGGGATCGGTCCGGACCGGAGCGCGGCGCTTGTGCGCTATCTGCACCTGTTCTTCGGCACCCACGAGGTGCTGCTGGCCGAAGGTGCGCCGGTCGAGAGCTTCCTGCCCGAGGCCCAGGCGCTGCGGGCGCTGTCGCCGGCCGCCCGGAGGGCGCTGGCGGCGCTCGCCCCCGCTCCGGTCGACCCGGCCCGCCTCCTGATCGAGACCGGCCCGGCGGTCCGCGAACTGATCCGAAGGCACCGGAAGAACGTCAAACCGCTGTGCACTCCGAGCGTGCTGCGGCGGGTGAAGCGGGCGAAAACGCGCAGGCCCCTGCGGCTGGTGGTGGGCTGAGGCGGGGGCGGTCGGCCCGTCAGCGCACTTTGAGCGTGGCCAGCCCGATCAGCGCCAGCACCAGCGCGATGTTCAATAACCGGATCACGATCTGGGGTTCGGCCCCTCAGTTCAATAGAGGATGAACCGCTACCATTACGCCCATGATTGCCGCCAGGGAAAAAACCAAAAAACATCCTTCCAGCAACCAAACGACCCAACGGTAGCGAAATCCATCTGGGACCAGGACCGCGGGAATTTCGCGAAACGAACGCATAGCCGCTACGAAGACAAGAAAACCAACAAAACCAAAGAACACAGACGTGACCGCAAGAAGAACAACAAAAGAAACCGACAGCAAATCAGTTGAAATTGAGGCTGACACCAACAAGGATCATAGGCCCAGTGCTTCGAATAAACACAGCTGTGCTATTAACATGATCCCAACCGTAGCCAGAACCCGTCTCGCGCCGTCGACCACGGCATCCAAGAACAGCTTCTGTTTATCTGGTTTGTCCACTACCGCACCTTGAGCGTCGCGAGGCCGATCAGCGCCAGCACCAGGGCGATGATCCAGAAGCGGATGACGATCTGGGGTTCGGCCCAGCCGCGTTTTTCGAAGTGGTGGTGGATCGGGGCCATCAGGAAGACCCGTTTGCCGGTGCGCTTGAAATAGAGCACCTGGATGATGACCGAGAGCGCCTCGACCACGAACAGCCCGCCGACGATGCCGAGCACGATCTCGTGCTTCATCGCCACGGCGATGGCGCCGAGCGCGCCGCCGAGGGCGAGCGAGCCGGTGTCGCCCATGAACACCGCCGCGGGGGGCGCGTTGTACCACAAAAACCCGAGCCCGCCGCCGATCAGCCCGGCGGCGAAGACCAGAAGCTCGCCGGTGCCGGGCACGTAGTGGACGTCGAGATATTCGGTGAAGTCGACCCGGCCCACCGCATAGGCGATGATCCCGAGCGTGGCGGCGGCGATGATGACCGGCATGATCGCGAGCCCGTCGAGCCCGTCGGTGAGGTTGACCGCATTGGCGCTGCCGACGATGACCACGGCGCCGAAGGGGATGAAGAACCAGCCGAGATAGATCAGCGTGTCCTTGAACACCGGCAGCGCAAGACGGAAGGAGAGGTCGTCGGGATGCACCATCGAGGCCGCCCAGACGGCGAGAAAGGCGATCAGCGCTTCGAGCGCCAACCGGGTGCGCCCGGAGAGCCCGCCGTAATTGTCGTTGGCCGAAATCTTGCGGTAATCGTCGATGAAACCGATCAGCCCGTAGGTGAGCGTGACCCCGAGCACGATCCAGACGAAGGCATTGTCGAGCCGGGCCCAGAGCAGCGTCGAGACGGTGAGCCCGCCGAGGATCAGCGCGCCGCCCATGGTCGGCGTCCCCGCCTTGGTCTCGAGATGCCCCTCGGGCCCGTCGGCGCGGATCGGCTGGCCGTTCTTCTGGCGCGCACGCAAGAGGTTGATGAGCGGACGGCCGAACAGAAAGCCGAAGATCAGCGCGGTGAAGAAGGCCGCACCGGCCCGAAAGGTGATGTAGCGGAACAGGTTGAAGACGCCTCCGCCATCGGACAGCTCTGTCAGCCAGTACAACATGTCTACAGCCCTCGCCTCAATTCGCCTGCGGATGACCCAGTTTGCGCACAGCGTCAACCACCAGCGAAACCCGGCTCCCCTTGGAGCCCTTCACCAGCACCACGTCGCCCGCGTCGATCAGGTGGCGCAGCCGGTCGGCCATCTGCTCCGCCGTCTCGGTCCACGCGCCCTGGCGCTCCGCCGGCAGTTTTTCCCACAGCGCCCGCATCCGCGGCCCGACGCAATGGACCACGTCGATCGCGTCGAAATGGTCGAGCCCGGCCAGCTCTTCGTGCAAACGGGTCTCGTCCGAGCCGAGCTCCAGCATGTCGCCCAGCACCGCAACCCGGCGGCCGCGCGCGATCCGCCCCACCCCCTCGACCGGCTGCGAGGCGGCGAGCACCTCGAAAGCGGCCGCCATCGAGGTCGGGTTGGCGTTGAAGGCGTCGTCGATCAGGGTGAGCGACAGCTCCTCGACCGGGTCGAGCAGGATCTCTTCCTGCGTGCCCCGCCCGGCGGGCGGCGTCCACAGCGACAGCTCGCGCGCGGCGAGCGTCGCGTCGGCGCCGAGCGCCTCGGCCACCACCAGCACGCCGAGCGCGTTGGCGGCGAAATGACGCCCGGGCGCACCGAGCTTGAACAGCTGCGGGCCCGAAAGCATCTCGGCCGAGACCACGGTCGCGGCCTCGGTGATATCGACCCGCGCGAGCCGGTAGTCGCAGCCCGGACAGGCGCCGAAGCGCAGCGGGCGGGCGTCGGCGGCGCGGGCGGCCTGGGACAGGATCTTGACGATCCCGGGCGCGAGATCGCCGTTGAACACGGCAAAGCCGCCGGGTTCGAGCCCGGTGAAGAGCGCGGCCTTTTCGCGCGCGATGTCTTCGAGGCTTTCGAAGGCTTCGAGATGCGCCGCCGCGACGGTGGTGACCATCGCCACATGCGGACGCGCGAGCGCGGCCAGCGGTGCGATCTCGCCGGGGTGGTTCATGCCGATCTCGATCACCGCGAAATCGGTGTCGCGCGGCATCCGCGCCAGCGTCAGCGGCACGCCCCAGTGGTTGTTGTAGCTCGCCTCGGCGGCATGGACCCGGCCCTGCGGCGCCAGCACCGCGCGCAGCATGTCCTTGGCGCTGGTCTTGCCGACCGAGCCGGTGATCGCCGCCACCTGCGCCCTTGTCCGCGCCCGGCCCGCGCGTCCGAGCGCAGTGAGCCCGCCCTGCACGTCGTCGACGATCAGCAGCGGCGCATCGGCGGCGACGCCTTCGGGCCGGTGGGTGACCATCGCGGCCGCGGCGCCCTTGGCAAGCGCATCGGCGACGAAGTCGTGTCCGTCGCGCGCCGCCTTGAGCGCCACGAAGAGATCGCCCGGCGCGACCGTGCGGCTGTCGATCGAGACGCCGGTGACCTCCCACGCGCCCGTCGCGCGGCCGTCGGTCGCCTCGGCGGCCTCGTGCGATGTCCATAGCCCGGTCATGCAAGCCGCCCTTCGAGCGCGGCCACGGCCACGCTCGCCTGTTCGGCATCGTCGAAGGGCAGCACGTCGTCTCCAACCACCTGGCCGGTCTCGTGGCCCTTGCCCGCGATCAGGAGCGCGTCGCCCGCGTCGAGCATGT
>JAGRMP010000172.1 GCA_020441225.1 Maritimibacter sp.
CTATACCGGCTACGTGGTGCAGCAGTTCATCCCCAACCACACCGCCTCCATCGCGGTGGCGATCCCGCTCGCCTTTGCGGTGACCTTTGCCGCCGGGGTGGCGATGGAACGGCTGGTGATCCGCTGGCTCTACAACCGGCCGCTGGAGACGCTGCTCGCGACCTTCGGCATCTCGATCGCGCTGCAGCAGCTCGCCAAGAACATCTTCGGCACCCAAGCCCGGCCGCTCACCGCGCCCGGCTGGCTCGACGGCGCCTGGGTGGTGAGCGACGTGATCGCGATTTCCTACATCCGGATCGCGATCTTCGTGCTGGCGCTGATCTTCCTCGGCGTCTTCCTCTACATCATGAAACGCACCCGCCTCGGGCTCGAAACCCGCGCGGTCACCCAGAACCGCAAGATGGCGGCGTCGATGGGGATCAACCCCGAACGGGTCAACATGCTCACCTTCGGCCTCGGCTCCGGCATCGCCGGCATCGCCGGCGTCGCCATCGGTCTCTACGCCAAGGTGACCTCGGAACTCGGCGCCGACTACATCGTCCAGAGCTTCATGACCGTGGTGGTCGGGGGCGTGGGCAACATCTGGGGCACGCTGCTCGGCGCGGGCATGATCGGCTTCCTGCAAAAGGGCATCGAATGGTTCAACCCGTCGAACACGCTGGCGGCGCAGACCTACATGATCGTCTTCATCATCATTTTCATCCAGTTCCGGCCGCGCGGGATCATCGCGCTCAAAGGCCGGGCGGCGGGGGATTGAGCCATGCGCGCAGTGTTTTCTTCACAAGAAAACAAACCGGAGTTTTGTCAAAACTCCGGCCGGGCGGAGAGGGCAGGCACATGAACCGTTCATTCCTCGCCCGCAACCCCTCGGTCCTGGTCTTCCTCGCCGTGCTCGCGCTGTTCACCTTCGCGATCACGGTGATGTCGGAGGGCTTCGGCCTGGGGCTGGTCTCGACCTCCTTCGTCAAGACGCTGGGCAAGACCCTGACCCTCGCGCTCGTCGCGGTCGCGATGGACCTGGTCTGGGGCTATGCCGGCATCCTGTCCTTGGGCCATTTCGCCTTTTTCGGCCTCGGCGGCTACATGATCGNNNNGCATGTGGCTGATGTACGAGCGCACGAGGCTCATCGTGGTCGACTCGCTCGCATCGTCGCCGCTGCCGCCGACCGATGCCGAGGTGGTCGCGGCCATCGGCAACCAGATCTTCGGCGTGGTCGGTTCCTCTGATTTTCCGCCGATCTGGGCCTTTGCTCACAGCCTCACCGCCCAGCTCATCCTGGTCGTCGCGGTGCCGGGCCTGCTTGCGCTGGTGTTCGGCTGGCTCGCCTTCCGCTCGCGGGTGACGGGCGTCTATCTCTCGATCCTGACCCAGGCGATGACCCTCGCGCTCGCGCTCTATCTGTTCCAGAACGACAGCGGCTTGCGCGGCAACAACGGGCTCTCGGGGCTGCAGAACCTGCCGGGCCTCGACGGGGTCAGCCAGGACATCGTCTCGATGTGGTTCTTCTGGGGCTCGGCGCTCGCGCTGGCGCTGGGTTATGTTTTCGCCGCCTGGATCATCTCGGGCAAGTTCGGCTCGGTGCTGCGCGGCATCCGCGACAACGAGGCGCGGGTGCGTTTTCTCGGCTATTCGGTCGAAGGCTACAAGCTCTTCATCTTCACCGTCACGGCCATGATCGCCGGGATCGCGGGGGCGCTCTACTACCCGCAGGCCGGCATCATCAACCCCGCCGAGATCGCGCCCATCGCCTCGATCTACCTCGCGGTCTGGGTCGCCATCGGGGGCAGGGGGCGGCTCTACGGCGCGGCCATTGGCGCAGTGTTCGTCTCCTTGGTGTCGACCTGGTTCACCGGCGGCCAGGCGCCCGACATCAACCTCGGTTTCTACCGGATCCAGTGGGTCGACTGGTGGACGATCCTTCTCGGCCTCAGCTTCGTCGCCGTCACCCTGTTCGCGCCCAAGGGGATCGGTGGGCTGTTCGATTTGTTCACCGATCGGCGCTCGCCCGACCGCCACGGCGCCGATCTCGGCCCCGATCAAGGCTCGTTCCGCGAGAAGGAGGCCAACGAATGACATCGCTTCTCGAAGTCTCCGGCGTCTCCGTCAGCTTCGACGGGTTCAAGGCGATCAACAACCTGTCCTTTTCCATCGGCCAGGCTGAGCTGCGCGCGATCATCGGCCCCAACGGCGCCGGCAAGACCACCTTCATGGACATTATCACCGGCAAGACCAAGCCCGACGAGGGCAAGGTGCTCTGGGGCGAGATGAGCCGGTCGCTGCTTGGCATGTCGGAAGCGCGGATCGCGCGCGAGGGGGTGGGGCGCAAGTTTCAGAAACCCACCGTGTTCGAGGACCAGACGGTGCACGAGAACCTGCTGATGGCGCTGCGCAACACCCGCGGGCCCTTCGCCGTCCTGTTGTACCGGCCGTCGCGCGAAGACCTCGACCGGGTCGCGGCGCTGGCCGAGGAAATCGGCCTCAAGGACGAGATGACCCGCAAGTCTGGCGAGCTCAGCCACGGCCAGAAGCAATGGCTCGAAATCGGCATGCTGCTGGCGCAGGAACCGCGCCTCCTGCTGGTGGACGAGCCCGCCGCCGGCATGACGCCGGCCGAGCGCGAACACACCACCTCGATCCTGGTCGAAGCCGCCCAGACCCGCGCGGTGGTGGTGGTCGAGCACGACATGGAATTCATCCGACGGCTCAACTGCCCGGTGACGGTGCTGCACGAGGGTTCGGTGCTGGCCGAAGGCTCGCTCGACCACGTGACCGCCAACCAGGAGGTGATCGATGTCTATCTGGGGCGCTGAGACATGCTGAACGTCGAGAACCTGACGCTGCACTACGGCCACAGCCAGATCCTGCACGGGGTCTCGCTGAGCGCGCGCGCCGGCGCCGTCACCTGCGTGATGGGCACCAACGGGGTCGGCAAGACCAGCCTTATGCGGGCCATCTCCGGGGCGCATCCGCGCTCGGGCGGCACGGTCACGCTCGACGGCGAAACGCTCGGCGTGCTGCCGGCCCATGCGCTCGCGCACAAGGGCGTGGCGACCGTGCCGCAGGGCCGCGAGATCTTTCCGCTGCTGACCGTGCGCGAAAACCTGGAGACCGGCTTCGCCTGCCTGCCCACCTCCGAACATTTCGTGCCGGACGAGATCTACGAGCTGTTCCCGATCCTCAAGGAATTTCTCGACCGCCGGGGCGGCGATCTCTCGGGCGGGCAGCAGCAACAGCTCGCCATCGCCCGCGCCCTCATCACCAAGCCGAAACTCCTGCTGCTCGACGAGCCCACGGAGGGGATCCAGCCCAACATCATCCAGCAGATCGGCCGGGTGATCGCGCTCCTGCGCGACCGGGGCGACATGGCGATTGTGCTGGTCGAGCAGTATTTCGACTTCGCCTTCGACCTCGCCGACGAGATCACCGTCTTGCGCCGGGGCGAGGTGATCTTCGAGGGCGCCAAGGCCAGCACGACCCGCGAAGAGGTGCTGCCGAAGGTTTCGGTCTAGCGCGCCGCGATCTCCAACCCGCAGAAAAGACTGACATTTTCGGCCTCTGGTGAGCGCCGGGGCAGGGGCGCGCACCCGGCGCGACCCGGCCGGGACCCCCGCCGTGTGGTCCCGGGGCCCCTGCGGGCTGTTGACTCGAATCGGGACCGGGCGTATTGACATCGATGTCATGACATCGGTGTCATAAACCTTGCACCAACGATGTCGCCAGTCTCCGGGGCGCAATCCGCGCCCGTGGGGGCGAAAAAAGGCGCGACCGGAGGAGCGGCGCGCCTGGATGGGGAGGAGTGGCCGCTTTGGCGACGATCTACGACGTGGCGAAGACCGCAGGCGTGTCGCCCAAGACCGTGAGCCGCGTGCTCAACGGCGATGCTCCGGTGGGTGCCAAGACCCGCGACGCGGTCGAGGCCGCGATGCGAGAGCTCGGCTACGTCCCCTCCAACGCGGCGCGGATGATGCGCTCGAACCGCTCCGGGCTGATCGGGCTCATCACCGGCGCGATCTCGGCCTCGACCACGCATACCCAGGTTGCGGGCCTGCCTGACACGCTGATCCTGCAGGGCATCCAGCAGGAGATCGGCGAAAGCTCCAAGACCCTGATGATCGCCGATACCGGCGGCGACCGGGAAAAGGTCGGCGATCTGGTGCGCACCTTCCTGCAGCACCGCGTCGAGGGGCTGCTTTACGTCGCCGACCACCACCGCGAAGTCCAGCCGCGGCTCGCGGGCGCCGGCGTGCCGGTGGTGCTGGCCAATTGCTACGACGCGCTCGGCACGCCCGCGGTGCTGCCCGACGACCGCCAGGGCCAGCACGCGCTGGTCGCCCGGCTGATTGCCGCGGGGCACCGGCGGATCGGCTATCTCACGCTCGACCCGACGATGCGGGCCTCGGATCTGCGCGGCCTCGGCTACCGCGAGGCGCTCGCCGAGGCCGGTATCCCTTTCGACCAGGCGCTGATCGAGCCCGCCTACGAGATCGGCGTGGCCGAGGACAGCGCCGCGCTCGACGCGCCGCTCACCCGGCTCCTCGGCCTCGACAATCCGCCGACGGTAATCTGCTGCGGCAACGATGCGATGGCGATGCAGCTTTACGGGCTGCTCCGCTCGCGCGGCATCCGCGTGCCCGAAGACATGTCGGTCGCGGGCTACGACGACCACCGGGTGATCGCCGAGACCCTGTTCCCGCCGCTCACCACCGCGGTGCTGCCTTACGTCGACATCGGCCGCCGCGCGGCCCGGCGCCTGCTGGGCCTCGTCGCCGAGGCCGATCCCGAAACGGACAACCCGGTTCTGGTGCCGGGCCCTGTCGTCTGGCGGTCCTCCGTGACCGCGCGCGACGTCTCGTAGAAAACAACCAGCTGGAGGACAAAGACATGAAACAGAAGACACTTTTCGCGGCCACCCTGATGGCCTCGACCGCGCTCGGCGGGGCCGCGATGGCCCAGACCGAACTGTCGATGTGGTACCACGGTGCCGGCAACGAGGTTGAGAGCAATATCATCAACCAGATCATCGACGACTTCAACGCGAGCCAGGGCGACTATGCCGTGACCATCGAGAGCTTCCCGCAGGAAAGCTACAATGACAGCGTCGTCGCTGCGGCGCTGGCCGGCAACCTGCCGTGCATCCTCGACGTCGACGGGCCGGTGATGCCGAACTGGGCCTGGTCGGGCTACATGCAGCCGCTGCCGTTCGACCCGGCCGAGTTCGACGCCTTCCTGCCCGGCACCAAGGGCATCTGGGACGGCCAGCTCTACTCGATCGGCCTGTGGGACGCGGCGGTCGCCCTCGTGACCCGCCAGTCGATCCTCGACGAGCTGGGACTGCGCACGCCGACGCTGGACGAGCCCTGGACCGGTGAGGAATTCATGGCCGCGCTCGATGCCGCCAAGGCCTCGGGCAAGTACGAATACGCCTTCGATCCGGGCATGGCCTGGACCGGCGAATGGTACCCTTACGCCTTCTCGCCCTTCCTGCAGTCCTTCGGCGGCGATATCGTCGACCGCTCGAGCTACCAGACCGCCGACGGCGTGCTGAACGGCGACGCGGCGATGGCCTTCGGCGAGTGGTGGCAGAAGCTCTTTGCCGACGGCTACGCGCCCGGCACCAGCCAGGACCCGGCCGACCGCGACTCGGGCTTCATCGACGGCAAATACGCCTTCCAGTGGAACGGCAACTGGGCCGCGGTGGCGACGATGGACGGCGGTGTGGACGATCTCATGTTCCTGCCCGCGCCCGATTTCGGCAACGGCCCGAAGATCGGCGCCGCCTCCTGGCAGTTCGGGATCTCGGCCGCCTGCGAGGCGCCCGACGGTGCTGCCGCCTTCATCAAGCACGCCACCCAGGACAAGTACCTCGCGGCGTTCTCCGATGGCATCGGCCTGATCCCCGCCACCGCCTCCGCCGCGGCGATGACCAAGAACTACGCCGATGGCGGCAAGCTCGCGGTCTTCTACGATCTGTCCAAGGCCCAGGCCGTGCTGCGGCCGGTGACCCCGGGCTACGTGGTGCAGGCGAAGGTCTTTGAAAAGGCGCTCGCCGACATCGCCAACGGTGCCGACGTGCCCGACACGCTCGATGCCGCGGTCGACGAGATCGACGCCGATATCGAGACCAACTCGGGCTACGGCCACTGATCCTCCCCGGGGGGCCGTTCCTTCGGGGCGGCCCCCCTCCCTGAACCGCCGGAGGGGCCGATGGCTTCGAAACTGACCATGTCCAACCGGGCAGGATGGGGCTTTGCGCTGCCGGCCTTTGTCCTCATCTCGACCTTCATCATCCTGCCCTTCTTCCTCGCCTTCTGGTTCTCGCTGACCAACCAGAGGCTGATCTCGCCCAACCCCACCGAGTTCGTCGGGCTGAAGAACTACCGCGAGCTCCTGTCGGTCGCCGTCATCACCCTCGAGCCCGAGCGTGACGCGGCGGGCGCGGTGGTCCGTGACGATTCGGGCGAGATCCAGTATCCGCGGGTGCGCACCATCACCCGGTCGGACGACTTCCCGCAGTACAAGGGGATGCAGGAGTGGTTCCGCTGGCAGACGGGCGAGACCGCCAAGGTGGTGATCGCCAAGGACGTGGTCTTTCTCAAGGCGCTGAGAAACACGCTGGTCTTTGCGCTGTTCATCGTGCCCTTGCAGGGCGGGGGCGCGCTGTTGCTGGCGTTGCTCATCAACCAGAAACTGCGCGGCATCAACGTCTTCAGAACGCTCTACTTCATGCCCGTGGTGATCTCCATCGTGGTGATCTCGCTGCTGTGGCGCTTCATCTACGACGGCAACGACGGGCTCTTGAACAACATCCTCAACGCGCTCACGTTTGGCTATTTCCAGCCCGTTGACTGGCTCGGAAGCCCCGACACGGCGCTCGGCTCGATCATCGTCATGTCGGCCTGGCAGGCGGTGGGCTTCCACATGGTGATCTGGCTCTCGGGGCTTCAGACCATCTCGCCGACGCTCTACGAGGTCGCCGCCATCGAGGGGTCGTCCAAGTGGCAGACCTTCCGCTACGTGACCTGGCCGGGCCTGCGCAACACTGCCGTGCTGGTGCTGATCGTCATCACCATGCAGGCCTTTGCGCTCTTCGCCCAGATCGACGTGATGACCAACGGCGGCCCGCTCGACAGCACGCAGACGCTCGTCTTCCAGACCGTCGAACGCGGTTACGGCAAACAGGACATCTCCGGCGGCTCGACCATCTCGGTCATCCTGTTCTTCATCGTGCTCACGATCTCGCTCGTGCAGCGCTACCTTACACGGGAGCGGACGTAATGGCCCAGGTTGCAAAGGAAAACACCGGGCTCCGGCTCGCCGCGCGCTACACCGTGCTCGTGCTCGTCGCCCTCGTCTTCGCCTTCCCGCTGGTGTTCATGCTGGTGTCGTCGCTGAAGCCCGACCTCCAGCTTCTGCAGGACACCGGCTCCTTGCGCGCCTTCCTGCCGGTGGGCGACATCAGCCTCGACAACTACGTCGCCGCCTTCGACCGCGCGCCGATCGGGCGGTTCATGCTGAACTCGACCATCGTCACCGTGGTGACGGTGATCCTGTCGATCGCGATCTGCTCGGTCGCCGCCTTTTCCTTCACCTTCCTCGAGTGGAAGGGGCGCGGCGTGCTGCTCTCGGTCATCCTCGCCACCCTCATCATCCCGTTCGAAACCATCGCCATCCCGCTGCTGCTCGAGGTTTCGCGGCTGCCCTGGCTCGGGGTGGAAGGGGTCGAATGGGGCTGGCTCAACACCTACCGGGTGCAGATCATCCCCTGGATCGTCGACGCACTCACGATCTTCCTGTTCGTGCAGTATTTCAAGGACCTGCCCAAGGAGCTGATCGAAGCGGCGCGGGCCGAAGGCGCCAGCTGGTTCCAGATCTACTACAAGATCGTGATGCCGCTTTCGGGGCCGGTGCTGGCCACCGCGGCGATCCTGAAATCGCTCAAGATGTACAACGAACAATATCTCTGGCCGCTCATCGTGGTGCAGGACGAGGCGCACCGGCCGATCATGGTGGGGCTGGGCTATTTCTTCCAGCTCGACGTCGCCTGGGGCGAGCTCATGGCCTATCTCACGCTGATTTCGGTGCCGGTTCTCGTCTTCTACCTGGTGCTGCAACGCGCCTTCATCGCGTCCATCGCCTCGACCGGCGTGAAAGGATAGCCCATGGTCATCGCCCTCGAAGAACAATGGATCTGGGACAGCTGGTACGCCCATGACGGCACCCGCTGGCACGGCTATTTCCTCAAAGCGGACAAGTCGCTGATCAATCCCGACCTCAGGCATTTCAACGTCACCCAGGGCCATGCGGTCTCGGAGGACCTGGTGAGCTGGGAGCATCTCGGCACCACCTTCGCCCCCTCGACAGGCCCCGCCTGGGACGATTTCACCACCTGGACCGGCTCGGTGGTGCAGGACGGGGCCGGGGGCTGGCATCTGTTCTACACCGGCACGTCGAAATCGGAGGAGGGGCTTTACCAGCGCATCGGCCACGCCGTCTCGAACGACCTCCACAATTGGACCCGGGTGGGCGACGGGCTTGCGCTCGACCTCACCGGCCCCAATGCCGGGGCCTACGAGGTCGAACATGTGCGCGGCTTCTGGCACGACCGGGCGATGCGCGATCCCTGGGTGATGCGCGACCCGGAGGGCGACGGCTGGCTGATGTACTTCACCGCCCGCATCCCCGGCGAGGCCGAGCCCAATGCCGGCGGCGCCATCGGCTTCGCGACCTCGCCCGATCTCGTCACCTGGACGCTTCAGCCCCCGGTCTTTTCCGGCGGCTTCGGCCAGCTCGAAGTGCCGCAGGTCTTCGAACGGGGCGGGCGCTGGTACTGCCTGTTCTGCACCTCGGCCGAACACTGGTCCAAGGCCCAGGTCGACGCCGTGCCGCGCGGGGCCGCCACCGGCACGCACACGCTTCTCTCCGACCAGGGCCCGCGGGGGCCGTGGCGGATCCAGCCCGGCCCCTTCTTCGACGGCGATCTGCCCTGCCGGCGCTATGCCGCGCGGATCGTGGACGACGGCGGCACGCTCAAGATCCTCGGCTTTCGCGACACCGCCGAAGACGGACATTTCGGCGGCTACGTGATGGACCCCGAGACAGTGACAATCGATGAAAACGGCCATCTGCGCGTCACGCGCGCGGCCGAGGCAGCGGAGTGACAGCCGATGGCAACCCTGAACCTCACGGATGTGCGCAAGAGCTTCGGCGCAACCGACGTCATCAAGGGCGTGGATATCGAGATCGAGGACGGTGAATTCGTCGTCTTCGTCG
>JAGRMP010000173.1 GCA_020441225.1 Maritimibacter sp.
GGTGACCTGCCCCCCGATGGTCCCTCATTCATAACGAGAGTCTGCGGGTCTGGTTTTCATATTCTTCGGTCTTGGTTTGGGCAAGCGCGCCGGGCGCGGAGCCCTCAGATTGCTCAAGCGTGCGGCGCGCTTCTGCGGGCGTTTGGTTTTCCAGCGACGAGTGGGGCCGGACGTTGTTGTAATCGTATCGCCAGAGCGCCAGCTTTCGTCGCGCGTCGTCCAGGCTGTCGAACATTTCCTCGTTCAAGAGCTCATCACGCAAGCTGCCGTTGAACGACTCGATGAAGGCATTCTGCTGGGGCTTGCCCGGGTCGATGTAATGCCAGTCAACGCCGTTGTCGTTCGCCCATCTCAGGATCGCCCGACTGGTGAACTCTGTCCCATTGTCGCTGACAATGCTTGCGGGCCTGCCATAGACCCGGACCAGGGCATCCAATTCCCGCGCGACACGGGCGCCCGAGATGCTGGTGTCGGCCATCAGGCAGAGGTTCTCGCGGCAGCAATCGTCGTTCACCGCCAGAATGCGGAAGCGGCGCGAGGCGCCGAAGGTGTCGGACAGGAAGTCCAATGACCAACGGTCACCGGGCCTCAGAGCTTCTGGCATTGGCGTCCGTGAGCCACGAGCCCGTTTCCGGCCCCGTCGTCGTCGCACCCCCAGCTTCTCTTCTGTGTAAAGCCGATAGAGCTTCTTGTGGTTCATGATCATTCCCTTGCGCTCCAGCATCACGCCGATCCGCCGGTAACCAAACCGGCGCCGCTTGGCAGCGACAGCCTTCATCTCCTTGCGTATCTCAGGATTGTCCGGCGGGCGTTCACGCCGGACTGTCTTCGGATCGACACCGACAAGTCGGCAGGCCCGGCGTTGCGAGATGTCATGGTCCCGCATTGCACGGAGCACTGCCGCTCGCCGCTCAGTCGGTGTCGTCAGTTTTTTCCCAGCAGATCCTTCAATACCACATTGTCCAGCATGGCGTCTGCCAGCAGGCGCTTGAGCTTGGCATTCTCGTCTTCCAGCGCTTTCAGCTTGGCAGCGTCTGACACTTCCATACCGCCATACTTTGATTTGAACTTGTAGAACGTGCCCTGGCTGAGGCCGTGTTTGCGGCACACCTCGGCGGTCGGCATCCCAGCTTCCTGTTCCTTGATCATCCCGATGATCTGCGCCTCGGTGAAACGGCTCTTTCGCATTCGTTTGCTCCTTCAAAAGGTTGAGCAAACTCTACTTCAGAACGAGGGAAGTTTCGGGGGGCAGGTCAAACGACATGTCCGCTGTCCAGGACCGGCGACGCATGAACCTGACGCAAAGCCGCCAAGGCATTGCAAATACGCAGAAAAAAGACCGACCAGAACAGCTCACCCGTCCGGAAACAGGATCGCTTCCACATCCATGGCCCCGTTGAGGATGTGCAGGACGGTGATCCGCTCGCCCGAGATACGGTAGAAGATCAGGTAACGGCCTTGCACGCGTCGTCGAATGCCGTGTTGCGCATAACGCGGCACAACGGGCCACGCCTGCGGCATGTCGGCGAGGTCAAGGCACGCGCGCGACAGCTCTTGTACGAAACTCAGCGCACGCGCCGGGTTGTCGCGGGAAATGTAATCGCCGATCCCTTCCAACTCCGCCGCGGCGGTGGCGGTGAATTCGACAATCATTCCGCGGAGCGACGGGCCGCCTGGTACTTGGCTTCAAGGCGCGAAAAGACGTCCCGAACCGGTTTGACGCGTCCTGCTTCAGCGTCGGCAAGTCCCCGGGCGATGGATTGATCGAGGACGGCCAGGCGCGCCTCGCGTTCCTGGATCAGCCGGATCCCTTCGCGCAACACTTCGCTTTTCGAGTTGTATCGACCCGTTTCGACCAGGGATGAAACGAAGGTTTCGAGTTGGGGTCCAAGGTCTGCGCTGATCATGGGGGCCTCCTTTTGGCTCAGGATACGACTATGGCATCTTTGATAACTGTTATCAATCCCGGACCCTGGACCCCCGCGCGGTCGGGTGGCGACCCGAACGCCGCGCCGTTCCCTGGCACTGACCAGGCTGGACGCTGCCGCTTCGGCAAGCGGGATCGACGGGGCGGATGTCACGCGGCATTGGCCGCTTCCCCCGGGTCCGGCCCCAGCGGCGTTCAACGCTGATGTCGCCGCAGAGATCAGGCCAGGGTCAGGTCAGGTCAGGTCAGGGTCAACGCGGCGGGACGCGGGTTCGGGTGGCCCGCAACGGCCCGGACCGGGCGTGTCACAACGCGATCGTCAGCCGGTGTGATAGCCGCCATCCACGGGCAGGACCACTCCGGTGACAAAGCCCGCCGCATCCGAGGCCAGGAACAGCGCAGGGCCGACGAGGTCTTCCGTCGTGCCCCAGCGTTTGACCGCGCTCCGTTCGGCGATGCGGTCCGCCGCCGCCGGATCGGACCACAGCGGCTTGGTCATCTCGGTCCGGTGGTATCCCGGGCCGATGGCGTTCACGCGGATCCCGTCGACGCCCCACTTGTGCGCAAGCGCCCGGGTCAGGCCGAGGATGCCGGTCTTCGAGGCGCAATAGGCGGGCACCGAGGCATCGGCGAGGAAGCTCAGCATCGAGGCGACGTTGACGATACTGCCACGGCTCGCCTTGAGCAGCGGATGGGCCGCGCGCGAGAGACGCATCGCGCTCGAAAGGTTGACGTCGATCACGTCGAGGAAGGTGTCTTCCTCCCATTCGGCGTCGGGCCGCGCCACGCCCTGGCAGTTGACCAGCACATCGAGCCGGTCGAGCCCGCCGATCGCCGCCGCCACCGCCGCCTTGTCGCGCACGTCGAGCTGCTCGAACCGGACACCCGCGGGCGCGCCCGCGTCGCGCGCAGCGGCGAGCCGGGCCCCGGAACTGCCGGTCGCCAGCACCGCGGCGCCGGCCTCGGCAAACCCGGCCGCGAGGGCGAACCCGATGCCGGAGGTCCCGCCCGAGACCATCACCTGTCTGCCCGCGAAGGCGCCCTGAAAGATCGACCTGGACGACATTGCGCTGTTCTCCTTTGTTCAACCGGCGGCTCAGGCCAACCGGCCGAGCGCCGCCACCACCATGTCCGGCTCCACGAGGTACGGCTCGTTGTGGATGATCTCGCCCGGGCGGCAGGCCCGTTCGGCGACCACCCGCAGCTTCTCCGCCGAGGCCTCCGCCAAACCGATGTCGGCCAGCCGCGTCGGCAGACCGACCGCCTCGAAGAAGCCGGCAACGCGGGCAAACTCGGCCTCCTGCCGCTGCATCGCGAGGCCGGTCAGGATGCCGATCGCGACCTTTTCGCCGTGCAGCGCGTGGTGGGTCTCGTCGAGCATGGTCAACCCGTGGTGGACGGCATGCGCCGTCGCGACACCGCCGCTCTCGAAGCCGAGGCCCGACATCAGAATGTTGGCCTCGACGATCCGCTCGAGGGCCGGCCCCGCCTCGCCGCGCGCACATTCGGCCATCGCCGCCGCGCCATGCTCGAAGATCACGTCCCGGCAGGCGGCGGCGATGGTGAAGGCGAGCGGCAGGCCAGGGAGGGAGAGGCAATTGAGCCCGCCGCTCTTCTCGCAGCTTGCCGCTTCGTACCACGTCGCCAGCGCATCACCGATGCCGGCGGCGAGGAACCGCGGCGGGGCGGCTGCGATGATCGCGGTGTCGACCAGCACGAGGTCGGGGTTGCGCGGCAGGAACCGGTCGTGCGAGACGCTGCCGTCGTCGTTGTAGATCACGCTGAGCGCCGAGCACGGGGCATCGGAGGCCGCGATGGTCGGCACCACGATTACCGGCAGGCCGGCATCGACGCCCGCGGCCTTGGCCGCGTCGAGCGCCTTGCCGCCGCCCATGCCGACGATCACCGCCGCCCCGGTCTCGCGCGCTGCCGCCGCTGCGGCCTCGATGGCGCCGAGCGTGCATTCGCCGCCGAACCGCGCGATGTCCGCCTGCCCGTGCCCCTCGACCGCGGCCCGCACCTGTGCCTCGAACAGCGCGAACACGCCCGCGTCGAGCAGCACCAGCGCCCGCGGCCCGTAGGCCGCCACCTCCGGCCCGAGCCGCGCCAGCGCGCCGGGCCCCTGGATGTAACGTCCGGGAAAGCGGACGCCCTTCAGCTCACCAGCAGACATAGCCGCCATCGACGAGCACGATCGAGCCGGTCATCAGACTGGCCGCGTCGGAGGCGAGGAACAGCACCACCGAGGCCACTTCCTCGGGCTTGCCGAGCCGGGCCATAGGCGTGCCACCGACCCAGTGGCGATACATCTCCTCGTTCTCGTAGACGTATTTGTTCATCTCCGTCTCGATATAGGTCGGCGCCACCGCGTTGACGCGCACGCCCCGCGCGCCCCATTCGGCCGCCATCGAGCGGGTCAGGTGATGCACGCCGGCCTTGGAGGCGTTGTAGTTGGCCTGTTCCTGCGGCCGGTTGACGATGAAGCCCGACATCGAGCCGACGTTGACGATCGAGCCCTTGCCGCGGTCGAGCATCCGCCGGCCGAACGACCGCGAGCACCAGAAGACGCCGTTGAGGTTGACGTCGATCACCTTCTGCCAGACCTCGTCGTCCATCGTCTCGGCCGGGTGGTTCGAGATCGCGATGCCGGCGTTGTTGACAAGGATGTCGAGCCCGCCGTCCGCCTCGACGGTCTCCGCCAGCGCTTCCACGGCGGCCTTGTCGGTCACGTCGAGCGACGCCGAGGACACATCGTAGCCGCGGTCCGCCAGCGCCTTGGCCGCGGCCTGCGCGGTGTCGCCGAGATCGGTCAGGATGACATGCGCCCCGGCATCCGCCAGCGCCTCGGCGATGGAAAACCCGATCCCCTTGGCCGCGCCGGTGACCAGCGCGCGTCGCCCGTCGAGTTTGAACAGCTCGAGATACATGTCCGCCTCCTCAGCGTTTCAGGACCGAGGTGCCGTATTGCAGCAGCATCGCCCCGATGATGATGACGCCCATGAACACCTGCTGGTGATACCCGGGCACGTTGGCGAGGTTCATGAGGTTGGAGATGATCCCCAGGATGAACACGCCGATGAAAGTGTTGATCGCGCCGCCGCGCCCGCCGAGCAGGCTGGCCCCGCCGATCACGACGGCGGCGATGGCGTCGAGCTCGGCGCCGACCGAGATGATCGCCGAGCCGATGCCGGTGCGCGAGGTCGAGATCACGCCCGCGAGGGCGGCGAGCATGCCCGAGATCGCGTAGACCGACAGCTCGTAGCGCCAGATCGAGATCCCCGACAGCCGCACCGCCTCGGGGTTGGAGCCCACCGCCTTCACCATCCTGCCGAACCGGGTGTAGGTGAGCACGAGCGCGGCCAGCGCGAACATCGCGAACAGAAGGATGACCGGATAGGGCACGCCCCAGAGGTTGCCGAACCCGAAGGCGGTAATCGTGTCGCCCGCGTCGCCCATCCGGATCGGCTGTCCGCTGGAGGTGATGAGCGCGGCACCGCGCGCGATCGTCATCACAGCGAGGGTGGTCACGAAGGGCGGCAGCTTCAGGAACGCGACCAGCAGGCCGGAGAGCAGGCCACAGGCGAGCCCAACGGCCATCGCCGCGCCGACCGCCATGCCGGTCCCATAGTTCTGGACGATGATCGCCGCCGTCACCGAGCCGAGCGCCGCCACCGAGCCCACCGACAGGTCGATGCCGCGGGTGAGAATGACGAACAGCATGCCGAGCGACATCAGCCCGACCCCCGACACCTGCCGGAGCACGTTCCAGATGTTGCGCGGGGTGAGGAACACGTCCGACATCAGCGTGGCGAAGAACAGGAGCGCCAGCAGGATGATCGCGGGGCCGAAGCTCTGGAGCACCGCGGCGAATGAAAACCGCGACTGCGCGGCGGGTTCCGGGGCGCTCGGTGCGGTCGATGGCGTGGTGTCGGTCGTCATGTCGGTGTTCTCGCTTGGTGTCTATGCAACGCCGGGCATGGCCAGCTTGAGCAGGTTTTCTTCGGTGTAGTCCCCGGCCCCGAGCGCCCCGGTCAGCGCGCCTTCGCGCATCACCAGCACCCGGTCGCAGATGCCGAACAGCTCGTGGTGTTCCGACGAGATGACCAGCACCGCCTTGCCCTCTGCGGCCATCTTCCGGATCAGGTCGTAGATCTCGGTCTTGGCGCCGACATCGACGCCGCGCGTCGGTTCGTCGAAGATCATCACGTCGGGATCGGCGTGGAACCACTTCGCCAGCACCACCTTCTGCTGGTTGCCGCCCGACAGGCTCGACACCGGGGCCTCGCCGCTCTCCGCCTTGATCGCGAGCGCGCCCGACAACGCGGCCACCGTCGCCTTTTCGCGCGCGCGCCGGATCAGGCCGAGGGGCCCCAGCAGCGGCGCGATCCGGGCCATGGTCGCGTTGATCCGGATCGACATGTCGAGGATCACGCCCTGGTCCTTGCGGTTCTCCGGCGCCAGCCCGATCCCCGCCGCCACCGCATCGCCGGGCCCGCGCAACCGGAGCGGGCGGCCGTTGAGCCGGACCACGCCGCGGTCGGCCCTGTCGGCGCCGAAGATCAGCCGGACCAGTTCCGTCCGCCCGGCCCCGACCAGCCCGCCGATGCCCACGATCTCGCCCGCGCGCACCTCGAAGCTCACGTCGCGCACGTGCCGCCCGCGCCCGAGGCCCTCGACCGCGAGCACCGGCTCGCCGATGTCGCGCGCCACGTCCTCGCCGAACAGCGCGTCGAGCGTGCGGCCGACCATCATCCCGATCAGCTCGTCGATGGTGACGTCGCCGCGCGCCACGGTCGCGACCGAGCTGCCGTCCTTGAGCACGGTGATCCGGTCGGAGATGTGCATCACCTCGTCGAGCCGGTGCGAGATGTAGACGATCCCCACACCCTCGGCGCGCAGCCCGTCGATGATGTCGAGCAGCCTCTGGGCATCCTGCACCGACAGCACCGCGGTCGGCTCGTCGAACACGATCACCCTGGCGTCTTTCGACAGCGCCTTGGCGATCTCGACGACCTGCTGGTGCGCCACCGACAGCGACCCGGCAAGCGCGTCGGCCGGAATGTCGAAGCCAAGCCGGGCGATCAGCTCGGCCGCGCGCCGCTTCAGGTCGCGCCAGTTGATGATGCCCGTGAGCTCGCCGATGAAGATGTTCTCGGCCACCGTCAGGTCGCCGGCGAGCGCCATTTCCTGGTGGATCACGGCGATCCCCTTGGAGATCGCGTCGAGCGGCTTCGCGAAGGCCACCGCTGTCCCGTCGATCTCCACCCTGCCCTCGGTCGGGGGATACTCGCCGCCGAGCACCTTCATGAGCGTGCTCTTGCCGGCCCCGTTCTCGCCGACCAGCGCGTGCACCTCGCCGGGCGACAGGTCGAAATCGACGTCCTTCAGCGCGTGGACCCCGCCAAAGCGCTTGTGAATGCCCGCGAGCTTGACGATGTCTGGCACGGCGCTCCTCCCCCGCTGTTCACCGCAACGGTGAACCGGACGGCGGGTCGTCGCCCGCCGCCCGGCACTTCGTTCGCCCGATCAGAAGACGGCGTCGGGGTTGTAGAACTCGTCCACGTTCTCTTGGGTGATGACGGCCGGCTCGGTGTAGGTCACGCGGCCGATGTCGCCGAGCGTGCCGTCGATCGCCTGCTTGGCGATGTCGACGGCGGTTGCCGCCACAAGCGCCGGGTTGTTGAGGCCGGTCGCGGCGTATTCGCCGGTCTTGATCAGCTCGAGCGCTTCCTTCTGGCCGTCGGCGGCGGCGACCAGCATCACCTGGTCGGCGAGGCCCGCGGCCAGCAGCGCGTTGCGGGCGCCGAGCAGCATCGAGTCGTTCTCGCCCAGCACCACGTTGACGTCCGGATGCGCGGTCAGGATGTCTTCCATCGCGTTCAGGCCACCTTCGTTGCCCCACAGGCCCCAGCCCTGGGCGACGATGTTGATGCTCACCGTGCCCGAGTTCTCGAGCTGACCTTCGGCGAGACCGGCGATCACGCCGAGACGGCGCTCCATGCCCACCTCGTTGCCCTGATCGCCCGAGAGCAGCGCGATCTTGAGGTCCTGGCCATTGGTCTGGTCAGCGAGCCAGCGACCGACCAGCATGCCGTTTTGCGTGTTCGACGACTGCACCAGCGTGAGGATGTCGGCGGAGGGGTCGATGGTGGAATCCATGGCAATGACCGTGACCCCGGCGGCGGCGGCGGCGTTCACCACGGGCACGAGGCCCTGGCTGTCGCGCACGTTGATGATCAGCGCCTGGATGCCCTGGGCGACCATGTCTTCGACATCGGCGATCTGCTTGTTGAGATCGTTGCCGGCATCCGCCGAGATCATCCTGCAGCCGATCTCTTCGCCATGGGCACGCGCCGCGACGTCCTGCGCGGCGAAATACGGGGCGTCGAGCGTCTTCATCGAAACACCGATCACGCAGTCCTGCGCGCTGGCCGAAGTCGTGAAGCCGAATGCGGCCGCGACGGCAAGCGCGGCGATGGCGGATTTCTTCATCATGGGTCCTCCCGGAAGATAAAAAGCGAGCCTGGCGACTCTATTTCGTAGTTTTATTACCATTCACCGGGAAGTCAAACCAAATCTGTCGTCAATGCCGGGTTTTCTGTAGTTTTATATCAGATTCTAGGGGGAATTCTTCGAGATCAGTAATTTAACTACCAAAACGCCGCCCGCCTGGCCGAACGGCCCGGGATGCGGCGGCAGGGCGGTGGTTGTCAGTCTTCGGTGTTGGTACGCAAGCGGGTGAGGCCCGCCTTCATCGCGGCAATCCGGTCATGGTGCCGGTCGCCGCGCCGGAGGCTCACCGCCGTCGAGAGGATGTCGATCACAACGAGATGCGACAGCCGCGATACGGTCGGGGTGAACAGATCGGTGTTCTCCAGCGTCTGCACGATCAGCGCCACGTCGCAGACTTCGGCGAGCGGGCTGTCGGCGTGGCCGGTGATGCCGAGCGTGCGCGCCCCGCGCCGGTGCGCGGCCTCGATCGTGCGCACGATCTCGTGGGTCTGGCCGGTGTTCGAGATCGCGACCGCAACGTCGCCCGGCCCAAGCATCTCGGCGGTCATGAACATCTGGTGCGCATCCGCCGCCGCCCCGCAAGGCACGCCGAACAGGGGAAACTTCTGCTGCGCGTCGCGCGCCACGATCCCCGAGGCAACGAAGCCGAAGAACTCGATCCGGTTTGCGCCCGCCAGCATGTCGACCGCCGCGGCGACGCGCTCCTGGTCGAGATGGCTCTGCGCCCAGTTGAGGTTCGACAGGTTGTAGTCGAAGATCTTGGTGATGATCGTGCCGAGATCGTCGTCGTCCGAGATCGCGGTATGCGAGGTCGAACGGGCGAAGGCGAGCGACCGCGCCAGTTTCACCCGCATGTCGCGGAACCCCTCGCAGCCGATCGCGGTGCAGAACCGGATCACCGTCGGCTCGCTGACCCCGGCCGCCCTGGCGACCATCGCCAGCGTCATGTCGACGACCTCGCCCGGCCGGTCGAGCACCACCTCGGCGACCCGCTGGTCGGATTTGCGCAGATCGGCCTTCTGCCGCACGATAAGTTCGAGAAGGTTGTCGCCCGCGCTCGAATTCACCTGGTCCATCCCGGCATCCCCTGATCTCAGACGATCCCCAAGGTCTCGCCCACCACCGGGCGCAGGATCCTCGGTCGCCCCCCGCTCCGCGCCACCTCGGCGTCGATGTCCACCTCCGCGATCGTGTTGAACGCGAACATCCCGAAATGGTGCGGCACAAGATAGGGGATATCCGCGGCGAGCGAAACCGCCTCGGCGAGGGTGAAATTGCCCGGGATCCCGTCGGCAAGCCGGGTCGCGTCGCGGCCGTTGACCGGCAGGAGCGCGATGTCGGGCGTGAGGCGCGCGATCTCGCCGGCAAGGCCCGCGAAGGGCACGCAGTCGCCCGAATGATAGATCTTCAACCCATCCGCCGCGATCCCGTAGCCGAGGAACAGGTGCCGCCCCGCGTCGTCGGTCTCCAGCGCCTCATGGGCGGCCGGCAGCACCCTGATCGCGAGCCCGTCGAGCGGCGCGAACTCGTCCCCGGCATCGACCGGAAGGAGCCGCGCACCGGCTCCGATCCGCTCGCGCGCCACCGCTTCGCGCGCGGCGGGCACGACGAAGGGCAGATCCGGAAACCGCGCCGCGAGCGGTCCGAGGGTGTCCGGGTCCATGTGGTCGGTATGTGCATGGGTGACCAGCACGATGTCGGGCCGGGGCAACGCCTCGACCGCCACCGGGGGCGGCATCATCCGTTTGTGGTCGTTCTTCCGCCCGGCGTATTTCTTCGCCAGGCTGTCGGAGAGGTAGGGGTCGACCAGAACCCGGAACGACCCCGTGTCGATCCAGAACCCGGCCTGGCCGAGCCAGAACAGGCCGGCGCGGCCCGGCGGCGGGAAACCGGGTGTCCGCTCAATGCGCATGGGCGCCGAGCACATCGAGCAGGTTGTCGACGGCGCGTTCCGTGGTCCGATCGACCGATTCCACGGTGAACCCGCCGATATGGCTGGTAAGGATCGCCCGCGGGTGGGCGAGCAGCGCCGACGGCGCCGGCGGCTCGGTCTCGAACACATCGGTGGCGTAGGCGCCGACCTGCCCGCTGTCGAGCGCGGCCAGCATCGCGGCCCCGTCGATCAGCCCCGCGCGGGCGGTGTTCACCACGACCGCGCCTTTCGCGAGCGTGGCGATCTCGCCGGCGCCGATGACCGGCCTGCCGTCGCCGGGCATCGGCGCGTGCAGGCTGACGATTTCCGCGCCTTCCAGCGCCTCTGCCAGCTCACAGCGGCGAAACCCCGCGTGGACGACCCGGTCCGCCGGCGCCACCGGATCGACGCCGCGCACATGGGCCCCGAGGGCGAGGGCAAACTCCGCGTAGGCCGTGCCGATCGCGCCGAGCCCCACCACGGCGACCTCGGCGCCGAGCAGTTCGCGCCCGATCCGCCGCGGCCAGCCGCCCGCGACGATGCCGTTGTGGGTGGGCACGAGATCGCGCAGCCCCGCCAGGGTGAGCGCGAGCGCGAGCTCGGCCACGCCGCGCGCATTGGTGCCCTCGGCGCGTTTCACCGCGATCTGGCGCGCCTCCACGCTGGCCATCGGCAGGTTGTCGATCCCGGTGCCGTTGCGCGAGATCACCCGGAGCCGGTCGGCCGCCGCAATCACCGCCTCGCTCACCGGCTCCACGCCCGCGAGCCAGCCGTCGCACCCCCTGATCGCGGACACGAGATCCGCCTCGCCCGGGGTGGCGCCCGGCGTGGGAAAGACCAGTTCGAAGCCGGCTTCGACCAGAGGTTGCAGCCCCGGGTGCCCGCCCTTCGACAGCGATCGCGGGGTGATGAGAATTCGTCCGGTCATATCCGCCCCGTCACTTTTGCCGCGATGCGGCTGATCTCGTCGAACCGCGGACCGGAGGTCGGAATCTCGACGTCGAAGACCTCTGCGATCACCTGGGTCCAGCCGTGGATGAAATAGCTCCAGCCGTCCTCGACCTGGAGCCCCTGCGCCTCCTGCTGCGCCCGGGCCTGGTCGAGAAAGACCAGATCGCCGCGATAGTTGAGTTCCCAGACGATGCCGCGCTCCGGGAAGCGCGCCTCCCAGGTGAGCGGCGACCCGGGCGCGTCCTTGCCGAGCCCGGTGGCATTGATGACCAGCGAGCCGGGCTTGAGACCGGCCATCACCGCGTCGTTGTCGGCAGCGCTCGGGGCAAGCACGTAGTCGACCGGCACCTCTGCCCCCATCGCCGCGTGGATCTCGCGGATGTGGTCGAGCCGCGGCTGCGAGCGGTTTGAGACGACGATGCGCGACGGCCGGTCAGCGCCCCGGCGCGTCTGCATCATGTGCCAGGTGAGCGCGATGGTGGAGCCCCCCGCCCCCATCGAGAACAGCTCCGCCCCGGTATCGGCGAAGTGGTTCGCGGGCAGGAAACCGTCGAGCGAGAGGCCCGACGAGATCGGGTCCTTGGCGTGGCAGATCAGCTTGCCGTCGCGCTTGGAGATGCACGAGGTCTCGGCCATCAGCCGGGCGTGCGGGTCGATCACGTCGAACATGTCACGCGCGGCGCTGAAGAGGTCGAGCTTATGGGTGGTGACGAGCGCACCGAGCGAGAGCGGGTCCGACTTGAGGAAGGCGACGACCTCGCGGTAGCGCTCGGGCGTGTCGTGCAGGGCCATGTCGATCCCCTTGATCTCGACATCGCCGAGCCCGAGGTATTCGGCCCACCGGGGGAACACGGTCATGATCGACGACTTCGCCGTCGTCACGCCGATGAAGTAGAACGTGGGTTTCTCGGCCGCAACGTAGCCCATCACTTGCTCCTGAGCTCCTTTGCACGCGCCACCGCGGCACGGGCATTGTCGGCGATCTTCTCCCAGTTGCCCGCGGCAATGTCGGGCTTCGCCGCGATCCAGGTACCGCCGACGGCACGAACCTGCGGCAGCGCGAGCCAGTCGCCGAGGTTATCCATGTTGACCCCGCCGGTCGGGTTGAACCCGACGCCGGTGTGCGCGTAGGGCGCGGCGATGTTCTTCAGCATGTTCGGCCCGCCCGCGGCCATGGCCGGGAAGAACTTCACCATCTTGCAGCCCGCCTTGAGCGCCGCCTGGAGGTCGGTGGGCGTCATGATGCCGGGGGCGAAGGGCAGACCGGCCTGCGCCGCATGGGCCAGCACCTCGATGTCGAGGCCGGGCGACAGCGCGAAGCGCGCCCCGGCGGCGAGGGCGGCGTCGGCCTGTTCGGTCGAGACCACGGTGCCGGCGCCGAGCTGCACCTCGGGACGATGCTTCGCGATCTCGGCGATCACGTCGCGCGCGGCGGCGGTGCGGAAGGTGATCTCGGCCACAGGCAGGCCGCCGGCGATCAGCGCGTCGGCGAGCGGCAGGGCGTCCTTCACGTCGTCGATGGCGATGACGGGAACGATGCCGTAGTCGGAAAGGGTGTCGAAAATGCTCATGGGTCCATCCGTTCAGTTTTGTGTGGCGAGCACCCGCGCCACCTCTTCGGGGCCGCGCGGGCGATAGTCGGGGTTGGGCACCGCCTTCCAACCGGTGCCGTCGGCGACGATCAGGGTGGCCATGCCGCCCGAATTGCCGATGATATCGTAATCCTGCCCGGAATCGCTCGGGTAGTAGAAGCTCATGACCAGCGGAGCGGCGCCAACGTTGACCGAGCGATGGACCCACATCGGCGGCACGTAGACCGCGACCCGCGGCGCCACTTCGAGGATGCGGGTCTCGCCTTCCGGGCTCTCCATCAGCATGACGCCCGTGCCGCTTTCGCCGTAATAGACTTCCGGCCGGTTGGCCTTGGCGTGGATGTGGCCGCGCGTCATGTAGTATTCGTCGCCGATCCGGCCCGGCTCCATCCAGGTGGTTCCGAAGGTGATGTCGCCGGGCGCCTGCGACGGGCGCATGTCGCGAACCGAATAGACGACCTGCTCGCCGCGTGCGGCGGCCGCCGCCCGGAACGCCGCGTCGTCGCGGTAGATGCCCTCCAGGTCCTTCAGCCGTTTTTCATAACGTCCGGACGCATTGGTCAGAGCCCCCGTATCGGGGTCGATTCGATGTGCAGACGGCTCTTGATACATGCGGTCCTCCCAAAGTATGTAGTTAAACTACATTGCAGCGCGGTTGTTCGCAACAGGAAATGGTCTTTTGGCGCGATTTCTCGCGGCACGGCCGCCGGAACCCGGCGGAATTGCCGGAAAACGACCGAATGCGGCAGATCGGCCCGATTGCAGCCGCCCTCTCCACAATCATCGTGTCGTCAGCGCCTCAAGACCCGCCGGGATTGTAGTTTAAGCGCAAAATGCGCGAACAAATCTCCCAATGGGCCGCAAAACACGGTCATTTCACGCCCCGACCGCCCCGTTTGGCCCCGTTTTTTGTAGTTTGACTACCTTTTCTTGTTGATCCGCGGGCCGCGCTGCGCCATTGTCGAAGGCGGGAGGAAGCGCCATGGGCACCAGCATCGAGTCGGATCGTGTGAAGCACCTGTTCATCTGGCCGGCGTTCCTCCTCGTCCTGCTGATTACGCTGTTTCCGTTGATCTACGCGCTCACGGTCTCGTTCCAGGCGGTCCGTGTCGTGCCGCCGGCACCGCCGCGTTTCGTGGGCTTCGACAACTACGCCGACATCCTCGCCTCGGCCCGCTTCTGGGGGTCGATCTGGACGACGGCGGTCATCGTGTTCGTGTCCGTCGCGCTGCAATATATCGTCGGCTTCGGCCTTGCGCTGACGCTGCACCACAACGTGCCGGGCGCCGCGCTCTACCGGGTCACCTTCCTCTTGCCGATGTTCCTCGCCCCGGTCGGTGTCGCCCTGATCGCGCGGATGCTGTTTCACCCCGTGCTCGGCCCGGTGAACGACCTGTTCAGCGCCTTCGGGGCTGCCAACATCCCCTTCCTGACCGACCCGAACCTCGCCGTGGCCGTGCTCATCACCGTTGATGTCTGGCAGTGGACGCCGTTCGTCATCCTGTTGATGCTCGCAGGGTTGCAGGGCTTGCCCGCCGAAGTCTTCGAAGCCGCGCGAGTGGACAACATCTCGGCCTGGCGACGGTTCTGGGACATCACCTTCCCGATGCTCTTGCCGCTCTCGACCGCGGTCGTCTTCATCCGCCTGATCGAGGGCTTCAAGATCATCGACACGGTGTTCGTGCTGACCGGCGGCGGCCCGGGCACGGCAACCGAGACGCTGACGCTCTTCGCCTATCGCGAGGGTTTCAAGAAGTTCAACCTCGGCTACACTTCGGCGCTCAGCTTCCTGTTCCTGATCGTGGTGATCGTCTTCGGCACCTTCTACCTGGCCGGCGCGCGCCGTCTGACCCGGAGGTACAGCTGATGGAAGGCCGCACGTTCCGCCGCATCGGACTTGCCATCGCCCTTGTCTGGCTCTTCTTCGCGCTGTTCCCGATCTGGTGGGTGGTCGTCACCGCCTTCAAGCCGCCGCTCGCGGTGAGCCAGGGCGCCACCTACCTGCCCTGGGTCGATTTCCAGCCCACGCTCCAGGCGTTCCGCGATGCGCTCTCGGGCGTGCGTGGCGATTTCGCCGGCCCGATCTTGAGTTCGGTCCTGGTCTCGATCGTCGCCACCGCCTTCTCGGTCCTGCTCGGCGCGATGGCGGCCTACGCGCTCGTCCGCTTCACCTTCCGCATCCGGCTCTTCGCCGGTCTCGCCTTCGGCGTCGTGGCGATCGGCGGCTTCGTGCTCGTCACCCAGCTCTTCGGGCTGCGGGTGCCCTACGCGCTCGCGATCGTCCTCGTCGTCGCCACCCCCTTCGCGGTCTGGCTCAACGGCCGCAACCTGCCGGGCCCGGTGCTCGGCAACAACGACGTGACGTTCTGGTTCGTCTCTCAGCGGATGTTCCCGCCGATCGTCTCGGCCTTCGCCCTGTTCCTGCTCTACAGCGAGATGAACAAGGCGGGCGTCCGGATGCTCGACAGCTTCCCCGGCCTCGTGCTCGCCTACACGGCTTTCGGCCTGCCCTTCGCCGTGTGGCTGATGCGCGACTTCTTCACCACGGTGCCGGTCGAGGTCGAAGAAGCCGCCATGGTCGACAACATCGGCCGGCTGCGCATCTTCTTCCAGATCGTCCTGCCGATGTCGCGTCCGGGGCTGATCGCCACGTCGATGATCATCCTCGCCTTCATCTGGAACGAATTCCTGTTCGCGCTGCTTCTGACGTCGTCGAAGTGGCAAACCCTGCCCATCCTGCTCGCGGGTCAGAATTCGAGCCGCGGCGACGAATGGTGGGCGATCTCCGTGGCCGCGCTCATCTCGATCATTCCGATGATCGTGGTCGCACTTTTCCTTGGGCGCATGATGCGCTCGGGGCTTCTGGCCGGGTCGATCAAATAAAGACCCCAATCTTCGGGAGGAAGACAATGAAAAGACTACTGCTCGCAACCGCCCTCGTGCCGCTCGCCGGCATGGCCTTCGGGCAATGCTCGCCGGATTACACCGGCGTGAACCTCAAGGTCTCGACCCAGAACGGCCCGTTCATCGCCTCGGCTCTGCAAGCCGCCGGGGAGAGTTGGTCGGAAAAGACCTGCGGCACCGTCGAGATCGTCGAGTTCCCGTTCTCCGAACTCTACCCCAAATTCCTCACCGCGATGAGCCAGCAGACCGGCGACTTCGACGTGATCGGTTTCGTCCCGGCCTGGGTGCCGGATTTCGCGCCGTTCCTGTCCGCGATGCCGGCAGAAATGCAGTCGGGTGAGGCCTGGGACGACATCCACCCGGTCTACCGCGAACGGCTGATGACCTGGGGCGGCGAGATCAAGTCGGCCACCATGGACGGCGACATGCACATGCTCAACTACCGCGCCGACTTGTTCGAGGACCCGGCCAACATGGAGGCGTTCAAGGCGCAATATGGCTACGACCTCGCCGCGCCGGTGACCTGGGAGCAGTACTACGACATCGCCGAGTTCTTCACCGCTTCCGACGCCGTCGAATACGGCACCGCCGAAGCCTACCGGATCGGCGGCCAGCAGTTCTGGTATTTCTTCAGCCATGCCGCGTCCTACACCAACAACCCCAACACGCCGGGCGCGATGTTCTTCGATCCCGAGACGATGGATGCCCAGATCAACAACCCGGGCTGGCTGCGCGCGCTCGAAGAGTACAAGCGCGGGCTCGACTACAACCCGCCGGGCGCGCTCAACAACGGCTCGGGCGACGTGCGCCCGCTCTATGCCGGCGGCACCGTCGCGATGAACCTCGACTGGGCCGATTCCGGCGTGCTCGGCGCGACCGAAGGTTCGATCAAGGGGAACGTGCGCACCGCCGTCCTGCCCGGCTCGACCGAAATCTGGAACTCGCAGACCGGCGAATGGGACAGCTTCGACGAGCCCGTCGCTTCGCCCTTCCTCGCCTTCGGCGGATGGCAACTGGCGGTTCCGGGCGACAGCCGCAACCAGGAAGCCGCCTGGTCCTACGTGGCCGAGGTCACGAGCCCCGAGGTCTCGGGCGTCGCGATCGTGACCGCCAACACCGGCGTGAACCCGTACCGCCTCAGCCACTACGAGAACCTCGACAACTGGGCCTCGATCTTCTCGGCCGAGGAGGCCGAGAGCTACCTCGGCGCCCAGCGTGCCTCGCTCGACTCGCCCAACGTGGCGCTCGATCTGCGCATCCCGGGCTTCAACAGCTACACCGATGTGCTGGAGATCGAACTGTCGAAGGCGCTGGCCGGTGAAGTCGAGCCGCAAGCGGCCCTCGACGCCATCGCCGCCGAATGGAACAAGATCACCGACGACCTCGGCCGCGATGCGCAACTCGCCGCCTACCGGGCGTCGGTCGGCCTGCCGAACTGACACGTTCCTCCCTGCCCCGGGCCTGCTTTCGGGTGGGCCCGGGGACCTTCAAGACAAATCCAAAAGCCCGAAGGCAGCATCATGACCCACGTCGAATTCCGGCAGATCACCAAATCCTTCGGCGCACACGAAGTCATCCCGCCGCTCGACCTCGACATCGAGAAAGGCGAATTCATCGTGCTGGTCGGCCCCTCCGGCTGCGGCAAGACCACCACCTTGCGCATCCTCGCAGGCCTCGAGACCGCCACCAGCGGCACCGTTGCCATCGCCGGGCGCGACGTGACCGGCGTGCGCCCGGGCGAGCGCGACTGCGCGATGGTGTTCCAGAACTACGCGCTCTACCCGCACATGAGCGTGCGCGGCAACATCGGCTACGCGATGAAGGTCCACGGCACCCAGAAGGACGAGATCGACCGGCGCGTCGGCGAGGCCGCGGCGCTGCTCGGGCTCGACCCGTACCTCGACCGGAAGCCCGCCAACCTCTCCGGCGGCCAGCGCCAGCGGGTCGCGATCGGCCGGGCGCTGGTGCGCCAGCCGGAAGTGTTCCTGTTCGACGAGCCGCTGTCCAACCTCGACGCCAAGCTGCGCGTCGAGATGCGCGCCGAGATCAAGATGCTGCAAAAGCGCCTCGGCACCACCGCCGTCTACGTCACCCACGACCAGGTGGAGGCGATGACCATGGCCGACCGGGTGGTGGTGATGAACGCCGGCCGGATCGAACAGGTCGCAGCTCCCATCGACCTCTACGAACAACCCGCCAACCGCTTCGTGGCCAACTTCATCGGCTCCCCGGCGATGAACTTTTTCACGGTTGCCGTGACCGGCGGCGCCGTGGTGCTCGGCGACCAGCGCCTCGCCCTGCCGCCCGAATCCGCGGATCGTCTCGGCGACCGGGCCAGCGTGATCTTCGGGATTCGCCCCGAACACATGCGGCCGGGCCGCTTCGCCGCCGATCTCGAGATCCTGCCCGACACGCTGGAACCGCTCGGCGCGCATACCCTCATCCTCGGCCATGTCGCCGGCGAGAAGATCACCGCCCAGGTCGACCCGCGCTTCCCCGCCGAGGCGGGCAAGCCCTGCACCGTCACCCTCGACATGCAGGAAGCGCATTTCTTCGACCCCGACACGGAGCAACGGCTGTGACACGCGACCTCTACCTCGCCATCGACGTCGGCACCGGGGGGCTGCGCTCGGCGCTGGTCGATCGTGACGGCCATATCCTCGCCTTCAGCCACAAGGAACACGAGCAGATCGTACCGCAATTCGGCTGGTCGGAGCAGCGCCCCGCCGATTGGTGGGCGGGCACCGAAGCCACCATCCGAGAGGTGCTGGGCAAGGTCGACGACGCTCCGGCCCGGGTCGCGGCGATCTGTGCCTGCGGCCAGATGCACGGCAGCGTGCTGATCGACGACGACGGCACCCCGACGCTCGACGCGGTGCCGCTCTGGAACGACAAGCGCACCGTGCCGCAACTCGACGCCTTCATCGCCCGCGAAGGCACCGCGCGCGGCCTCGCGCTCAGCGCCAACATGCCCGCCCCCGCCTGGCCCGCCTTCAAGCTCGCCTGGATCGCCGAGAACCGGCCCGAGGCGCTCGCGCGCGCCACGACCTTGCTGATGCCGAAGGACTGGATCAACTACAAGCTCACCGGCGTGCGGGCGCAGGATCCGACCGAGGCTTCGTTGAGCTACCTGATGGACTGGCGCAGCCGGACCTGGTCCGACGAACTGTGCGACATGGTCGGCGTGCCGCGCAGCCTGCTCGCGCCGCTGAAAAACCCCGGCGAGGTGCTGGGCGGGCTCGAGCCGCGGGTCGCTGCCGGGCTCGGCCTTGCCGCCGGCCTGCCGGTGCTGGTGGGCGCCGGCGACTACCCGATGGCGCTGCTCGGCTCCGGCGTGATCCGCTCCGGCATGGGCTCCGACGTCACCGGCACCTCGTCGATCATCACCCTGTTGCACGACGACGCGCTGGTCGACCCCGAGGTGTCGAACGTGCTCACGCCGAACGGGGTCTGGGGGGTCATGACGCTGCTTGAAGCGGGCGGCGACGCGGTCCGCTGGGCGCGCCGCGCCTTCCACGACAACCGCCGCAGCTACGAAGAAGTGGCCGAGATCGCCACCCACGCCCCCCCGGGGTCGGGCGGGCTGTTCTTCCTGCCCTATCTTTCGGGCGAGCGGGTCGCCGAAAAGCACAATTCGCGCGCCCAGTTCTTCGGCCTCAAGGCCGAAACCGGGCTTGCCGATCTGCACCGCGCGGTGCTCGAGGGCGTCGTCTTCTCGGTGCGCCGGGTGCTCGACAAGCTGCCCGAGGGCAAGGCCCGCCCCGAGCGGATCGTCGCCGCCTCCGGGGGCGCCAGATCGGCGCTCTGGCTGAAGATCAAGGCGTCGATGTACCGGGTGCCCTATGTCGTGCCCGAAGAGCTCGAATGCGGCGTGGTCGGCGCCGCTGCGCTGATGGCCGCCTCCACCGGCGACGCGGCCGACCTGGAGGCCGCCGTCGACCGGATGGTCCGGTTCGAGACCGAGATTCCGCCCGACCCGGAATGGGCCGATCTCTACGACCGGATGATGCCGATCTATGCCCGGCTCTACGAGGGCTCGAAAGCCTATTGGGACGATCTCGACGCGCTATGACCCTCACCGCCCTCCTCTGGGATCTCGACGGCACCCTGGTCGACAGCGAACCGGCCCATGGTGCGGCGTTCGACGATGCGTTGGCCGAGCTCGGGCTTGCGGTGGCCCCGGATTTCCACGCCCGGATGCTCGGCGTGAACGAGGCAGGGGTCCATGAGGCGCTGGTCGCCGAAACTGGCGCGACGATCGGGCTTGCCGAATGGAGCGCCCGGAAATGGGCGCACTATCGGCGCCATGCCGAGGATATCCGCCGCCGCGAACCCGTGGCCGCGGTCGCCGAGGACTGGGCCGCGCGCGGCATGCCCTGTGCCGTGGTGTCCAACTCCACCGCCGACGAGGTCGCCATCGCCCTCGCCGCCACCGGGCTCGACGCGGTCCTCACCACGACAGTCACCTTCGCCGACGTCACCCGCGGCAAGCCGGATCCAGAAGGCTACCTGCTCGGCGCTTCCCGCCTCGGCGTGGCGCCGGCGTCCTGTCTTGTGATCGAAGACAGCCCGGTGGGCGCCGCAGCGGGCCGGGCCGCCGGCATGCGCGTCGTCTATCATCCGCAAACCCCGGCCGACGATCCCGCGACGCGTGCGCCCGGTGCGCACTACCTGGCGCCCGACGGCGACCTCGCCGCCCTCGTCGCCCATGCCATGACCACAGGAGACCTGCCATGACAGTTATTCCCGCCCTGCCCCTCTCCGACGGACATTCCATCCCGCAGCTCGGCACGGGGGTCTGGCAGATCCCGAACGATCGGACCGGGGCGGTGGTGGCCTCGGCCATCGAGACAGGGTACCGCCTGCTCGACGGCGCCTATATCTACGAGAACGAGGCGGGGCTCGGCGAAGGCGTGCGCCTGTCGGGGCTGCCGCGCGAAGAGCTGTTCATAACCACCAAGGTCTGGAACGCCGACCAGGGCCACGACGAGGCCCGCGCCTCGGTGGCGCGTTCGCTCGAAACGATGGGGCTCGACTATCTCGACCTCGTCCTGATCCACTGGCCCTGCCCGAACAAGGACCGCTATGTCGAGACCTGGGAAGCCTTGATCGAGATGCAGGCCGAGGGGCTGATGCGCTCGATCGGCGTGTCGAACTTCAACCCCGACCACCTCGACCGGATCATCGACGCGACCGGGGTCAAGCCGGTCCTGAACCAGATCGAAGTCAACCCGAAGATGGCCAACACCGCGCTGCGCGCGGCGAATGCGGCGCGGGGCGTCGTCACCCAGGGCTGGACGCCGCTCGGGGAGAGCAAGACCTTCGACTTCCCGCAGATCGCCGACATCTGCGCGCGCACCGGCAAGAGCCCGGCCCAGGTGACGCTGCGCTGGCACATGCAGCTCGGCCATTCGACGGTGCCCCGTGCCACCGATCCCGCGCACCAGCGCGAGAACCTCGACATCTTCGACTTCGCCCTCACCGACGACGACATGGCGGCGATCGCGACGCTCGACTGGAACGCCCGCTGCGGTCCCGATCCTCTGTTCTTCGAATGGGAGTAGACCATGAAAGGTTTCGGCATACATTCCAGCATCTGGACGATGGACTGGACCCCTGACGCAGCGGAGCACGCCGTCGGCGAGGCGGTGCGTCACGGGTTCGACTTCATCGAGATCGCGCTCCTGAAGCCCGCGCGGGTCGATACCGCGCACAGCCGGAAGCTGTTCGAGACCGCCGGCATCTCTGCCGTCTGCTCGCTCGGCCTGCCCGAGGCCGCCTGGCCGTCGCGCGATCCGCAGGCAGGGATCGACTTCCTGAAGGTCGCGATCGACGCCACCGCCGACATGGGGGCGCTGGCCCTGTCCGGCGTGATCTATGGCGGCATCGGCGAGCGCTCGGGCCGCCCGCCGACCGCGGCCGAATACGACAACGTGGCGCGCTGCCTCGCGGCGGCGGCGAAACACGCCCGCACCCGCGGGATCGACCTCGGCGTCGAGGCCGTGAACCGCTACGAGACCCATCTCATCAACACCGGCCAGCAGGCCGTCGACATGGTCGAGCGCGTCGGTGCCGACAACATGTTCGTCCACCTCGACACTTACCACATGAACGTCGAGGAAAAGGGGATCGCCCGCGGCATCCTCGCCGCGCGCGATCATTTGCGCTACATCCACCTGTCCGAGTCCGACCGCGGCGTGCCCGGCAAGGGCAACGTCCGCTGGGACGAGATCTACGCCGCCCTCGCCGCCATCGACTTTCGCGGCGGGCTGGCGATGGAGAGCTTCATGAACATGCCCGAGGAGCTTGCCTGGGGGCTCTCGGTCTGGCGCCCGGTGGCCGACAGCACCGAGGAGGTGATTACCGAGGGTCTCATGTTCCTGCGTGGCAAGGCCGAACAATACGGCCTGATCGAAAAGCGGGGCGCGGCATGATCCCGGTTCTGGCTGTGGATGACCCCGCCGCGGCCCGGGAAATGCTCGCGCGGCTGTTCGACTTCGCCGCCGCCGGCGACGGGAGGATGGTTCTCGGCGATCAGCCCATCGCCGTTGTCGGGACCGGCGAGGTTCCATCGGGGATGATCCCGCTGCGTCTCGACCATGTCGCCTTTGCCACCGACGACGCCGACGCGACCCATGTGCGGCTCGCGGCCCAGGGCGCCCGGCTCGCCGGGGCCTTCACTCCGGACGGCCCCCGGGACATCCCGGAGTTCCGGGCCCACGGGGTTCGGTTCGTGTTCTTCGACGGGCCGGAGGGCTGGCCGCTGGAGTTCTGTGCAACCAACGGCGTGGCGCGCCATCCCGGGCACGACCACTACGCGATCCGCACGGCCGAGCTCGACGCGACCGAGGCCCGGCTCGCGGCCCTCGGAGCCGGGCCGATCGCGCGGCACGTGCTCGCCGGCGCGGCCGGACCGGTCCACGTCCGGTTCCTGTCGCTCGGTAATCACACCTTCGAGTTGTTCGACGACGCCCCGGGTGCAGAGCACCGATCCGACGCCGGGTGGATCGGAGTGTTGTAGCCTGTGTGCCCCAGGTTCCGTGGTTCCCCGGCCTCGGTGGATCCAAGGTCCGCGATTGGGCGTCTCGGCGCACCGGCCGCACGAAATCGCCTTCGGGACAGCGCCCTGAAAGGCCCGGCAGCACCAGCGCGGTGACATGCACGTTCCCGGAGCCCGTCGCCGGACTCGCAGGACGCTCCGGGTCTGTCACGCCCTGTTCAAACGGTCCAGGGACCGGTCATAGCTCTGCACCATTTCTCGTGCTTTTTCGCCCGTCACGCGCGCGGGATCGCCCGGCCTGTAGATTGCGGTGCCGATACCGAACCCTGTCACGCCGGCCGACATCCACGCTTCGAACGTTTCTGCCGACGCGCCGCCAACGGCGTAGGCCTTTGTCCCTTGGGGGAGAACCGCGCGGATAGCGCGCCAGCCGTCGAGCCCCAGAACAGAGGCCGGAAAGAGCTTGATACCGTCCGCGCCGTGCCTCAACGCGCAAAACGCCTCGCTCGGGGTCAATATGCCCGGATAGGAGGACATGCCGGTGGATTTGGTCGCTTCGATCACATCGGGATTGCAGTCGGGCGAGACGACCATTTTCCCACCCGCGGCCGCGACCTGGCCGACCGCGTTCACATCGAGGACGGTTCCGGCCCCGACCAACGCCCGGTCGCCAAGCGCCCGGGCCAGTCGCGCGATGCTCTCGAACGGATCGGGCGAATTCAATGGAACCTCGATCCGGGTAATCCCCGCCTCGAGGATGGCGGTAGCAGTGGCGACCACGTCTCCGGGGGTCACACCGCGGAGAATGGCGATGACTTCGCGATCTTTCATCGGACCTGCCTTCTGTTTCGACTGTGCGCGGGATTATCTGGCGCGAGGTATCGCCCGGCACGCGCACATTGCGCGCCGGGCAGCACCGGAGGTCATGGTTCCGTCAGCTGTGGCGGAACTGCGCGACGTTGTCGGCGGTGATCTTCATCACACCTGTCACGACCTGCTCGGGCAACGGGTTGACGGCGGCCGCCTTCCAGTCCGGCACGACTTTCATGCCGTCGGTGTTCAGCCAGTGCAGCAGGTGAACCGCAAGGAACGACTCGGCAAAGGATTTCTGCGCGATCGCACCGACAAGTGTGCCGTCTTCGATATAGGGCAGCATGTCGTCGTTGCGGTCCATGCCGACGATCTTGATCTCGCCGGCCCGGCCGGCCTCGGTCACCGCGATCGCCGCGCCCTTGCCGCTGTCGCCATCGGTCCCGCCGATGCCGACGATGTCGGGATGGGCGAGGATCGCCTGGCCGTAGGCGGTCGGCGCATAGGACGGATCGGCCTTGTCGTTGACCACGTCGACGACCTCGATCTCCGGCGCCTCTTCGGCGAAGTAGGCCTTGTAACCCTCGACGCGCTCGAGCACCGCGGGCGCCGGGAAGGTGCCGAGCAGAACCTTGCCCTTGCCGCCGACGGCCTCGGCCAGCATCCTGCCGCCCTCCCTGCCGGCTTCGAAGTTGGAAATCCCGAGATGGATCGTGCGGCCGCTGTTCGGCGCGTCGCCGATGATCATGGCAACCGGAATGCCGGCCTCGCGCGCCCGCTGGATGCCGGGTTCGAGCGCGGCGACGTCGCCCGGGAAGATCAGGATCCCGGCCGGTCGGCGCACAATCAGCTCGTCGAGCTGTCGCGCCTGGCCTGCCGTGTCGAAATCGAGCGGGCCGCTGAAGGTTGTCTTGACCCCGAGCGCCGCTTCGGCGGCCGCGAGCCCGTCGCGGTGGTCGCGCCAGAACGGCACCTGTGTGACGACCGACAGGAATACGTATTCCATCCCGGCCCCCTGGGCGAGCGCTTCGCCGGAGAGCGCGGGCAGCATCGAGCCGGCGACGCCGGTCGCGCCGGCAAACATGGCCTGGCGGCGGTTGAGTTTCATTCCGAGTGTCATAGGATCCTCCTCCTGGGTTGTAATTGAAACGATCAGCCGGTGCGACGGCGCATCAGCATGTCGAGCGCGACTGCCACCACCAGCACGAGGCCGATGATGATCATCTGCCAATAGATCGAGACGGCGAGCATGGTCATCGCGTTGTTGATGAGAGCCACGAAGACGACCCCGAGAAACGCGCCGAGAATCGTGCCCTCCCCGCCCTTCAAGCTCGCGCCGCCGATCACCGCCGCGGCAAGCACCTGCAGTTCGAGCCCGTTTCCGGCGGTCGGCGTGCCACTCATCAGGCGCGAGGCGAGCAACACACCCGCGAGCGCCGCGAGAAACCCGGTGAGCGCAAAAGCGACGATGCGAACCCTGTTGACCGCGATGCCGGAGAGCGCCGCGGCGCGTTCGTTGGCGCCGATGAAATAGACCTGACGGAAGAAGGCGGTATGGCGTACGGCAAGGTCGAAAGCGATGACCATGCCGATCGTGACCAGGAACAGCACGGGCAGGCCCAGCACCGAGGCACGCCCGGCGGTGCCGAACGCCGCAGGCAGGCTGGAGACCGAGAACCCCTCGGTCAGCACCAGCCCGATGCCACGCGCGATCGACATCGTGCCGAGCGTCGCGACCAGGGGGTTGATACCGATCCCGGTCACCAGACCGCCGTTGACCAACCCGGCGCATGTGCCGACCAGAAGCGCCGCGAGCACGGCCACCGGTATCGACCATCCCGCCAGCAGCAGCATCGCGACCACGGTGCTCGCCAAGGCCATGACCGACCCCACCGAGAGGTCGAAGCCACCCGAAGCGAGCAGGATCGCCATGCCGATGACGATGATCGCGTTGGGGGTCATGCCGATGGTGATCGCCCTGAAATTGGCGACCGACAGGAAGTGCGGCGAGGCAAGTGTCATCGCCAGAACGATGAGGGCGATCAGGACCAGGAGCGTCAGCTCCCGGGTGCGTGCGATCCGTTCCAGCAAGGATGCGCGGGGGGCGGCGGTCGGTTGTGCGAGGGTCATGGATGTGTTCCGTCCTGAAGGTTCTCTGGTCCCGTTGGCCCACCGGAGGCTGCCGACAAAAGGTCGTCTTCGCTGAAACTGGCCGGGTCGTTCTCGCTGACGATCCGCCCGTCGCGCACCACCAGGATGCGGTCACTGAGCGCCAGAAGTTCGGGGAAGTCCGACGAAGCGACGAGAATGGCCATGCCCTGCCCGGCACAGCGTTTCAGCTCTTCGTGGATCTTCATCTTGGCGCCGATGTCGACCCCCTTGGTCGGCTCGTTCAGCACCAGAAGGCGCGGCGCAGTCTCCAGCCATTTCGCCAGCAGGACCTTTTGCTGGTTGCCGCCCGACAGTGCGCCCGTGGGCTGGTCCGGTCCGGATGTCCGGATGTCGAGATGATCGATCGCCTTCCGAGTGACCTTGCGGGCCGCGCGGCCATCGAAAATGCCCCAGCGCCGGAACCGCGGAAGGCTGGCAGCCGCGACGTTGTCGAGGTTGGGGCGCGACAGGAACACGCCTTCGGTCTTGCGCTCCTCGGGCATGAAGGCCACGCCCGCGGCGATCGCCTGGCGCAGCGACCGCGGCGCATGAGGCGCGCCGCCGAGGCTCATGTGCCCGCGCGCCGGCGGCAGCAGCCCCGCGACGGCACGCGCGATCAGCTTCGACCGGGATCCGAGCAATCCGGCCAATCCGACGATTTCGCCGGACCGGATCTCGAAGGACACATCGTCGTAGGCGCCAGGCAAGCTGATCCCGTCTGCCACGAACACGGGCGCGCCAGGGCTGCGGACCGCCTCACCGCGCGCGCCGGCCATCAGCCGGCCGACCATCTGCGAAACGACCTCCCGTTCGGTTGTCTCGCGGGTCGGGTGCGTCGCGATCCGCCGGCCGTCGCGCAGGACCGTGATCCGGTCGGAGATGCGAAAGATCTCCGACAGGTGATGGCTGACGTAGATGATGCCGATGCCCCGTGCCTTGAGTTCTCGGATGATCGCGAACAGGGCCTCCACCTCGTCGGGGGCGAGCGCCGATGTCGGCTCGTCGAGCAACAGGATGCGCGCGTCACGCGACAGCGCCTTGGCGATCTCGACCACCTGGCGGGCGCTGGCGGGCAGGCTGTCGACGCTCCGGCGGACATCGATGTCCAGCTCGAATTCACTCAACAGGTCCTCGGCATCCGCACGCAGGCGGGGCCAGTCGACCACGCCCAGCCGCTGGCGCGGATGGCCGGCGAAGATGTTCTCGGCCACCGAGAGCCCGCCGGCAAGGCTGAGCTCCTGGAACACGCAACTGATCCCGGCCGCCTGGGCGTCGGCCGTCGAGCGGAAGGCCCTGTCCGTGCCGCCGATCCGGATGCGCCCGGCATCCGGCGCGATCACCCCGTATATGAGGCCGAGCGCGGTCGACTTGCCCGCCCCGTTCTCGCCGACGAGGGCATGGACCTCGCCGGGCCGGAGCTGGAAATCGAACGCCTTGAGCGCCTGTGTGGGTCCGAAGGACTTGTCGATTGATGCGAGCTCGAGGAGCGCGGACATCTCAGTCCCTCACGAGGCCGGCCATCCGGGCGATGGCGAAATGTCCGGCAGCCGCAAGGTCGGGCGGCGCCGTTTCGGTTTCCACACCCAGGATCGTCATCGCATCGACGTAGCGGGCGGCAAGATCGCTGCGGCCGACGACCGCCACCTTGCCGATGCCCCCCGCCCGGGTCGCCGCGCCAATCTCGGTTCCGATCAGGAGACCCGAAAGAAAGTCCGCCGTCTCGCGCTCGGAGATTACCCCCGTCAGCGGCAGCGTGCGGGCGTGGAACATCCGGTGCAGCAGCGCCGCCGGATCGCCGTGGCCGGCCCGCACACCGCGGGCGAGGGCTTCCGGCGACGGGTCCGTTCCGGCCATCAGCCTGCCGAGGATCGTCGCGTCCTTGAGCGCGCCGAAGACCTCGCCGGTCATGAAGGTCTCGAACCCGGCGATCCGTCCCTCCTCGATCCGCACCCATTTCGAATGCGTCCCGGGCATGACGAGCAACCCGTTGACGAACCCCTGCCCGAGCAGTCCGATGATCTCGGTTTCCTCGCCCCGCATCACGTCCGGCGCGCCGGTGGCGTCGAGGGCCGTGGCGCCTGTAATGAAGTAAAGATCCGGGCCGCCCGGCAGCGCGTGCCGCGTGAGGCTCGCCGCCAGTTCGGACGGCCCGGCAGGGAGATCGACGTAAGGCGTTTCGACCCAGCCGTTGCGGCTGGTGATCATTCCCGAGACGACGACCGGCAGCCGCGGCCCCGCGAGCCAGGGGCTCAGCACCTGCCGGAAATACCCCTCGAAATCGCCGTTCTCGACATGGAGGATGCCGCGCTTCTCGGCGATACGACCGAGAACTTCCCCGCCCGCCCCTATCAGGTAGGCGCGAAACGAGGTCGTCCCCCAGTCGATCCCGATGAGCCGAGGGTCAGATCCGTCCGAACTCATTGAGCAGATCCTCCACGGTCTTGCCCTGCGCGACCCATTCGCGGGTCTTTTCCTCGCGCTCGGCCTGTTCCGCCGCCAGGGCGACCACCTTCTCGGCCCGCGCGAGCGGGATCACGACCACGCCCATGAGGTCCGCGACGATGAAATCGCCCGGATTGACGACCACGCCGCCGCACTGGATCGGGACGTTGATCGACAGCTCTTCCTTGCGCTGGGAAAACATCGTGTGGGTGCCGCGCGGGGTGATCGCCCGGGTCCAGATCGGCCAGCCGATCTGTTCCAGCTCGTCTGTGTCGCGGCCCGCCCCGTCGACCACGATGATGTCTCCCGCCTGACCCATTTCCAGCGCCTTGAGCGGATCGACGAGATCGCCTTTCGACAGCTGCACGGTAAGGGCCTGGCCGCAGGTCTTGGCGCGGAACGGTGGCTTGATTCCCGCGTCCATCACCCCGGTCCGGTATTGGGAATCCGCGAAGACGGCGCTGGCCGAGAGGCAGCCGATCACCGCGTCGAATTTCGCCAGAAGCGCAGGGTTGCGCTCGAATTCGTTGAAGACTTTCAGCATGGTAACGTCCTTGTTTGGATCAGGAGAATACTTCCGGGTTGAGCAGGTTGCGCGGCCGCTCGCCGCGCAGCGCGCGCGCCACTTCCGAGGCCGCGGTCTCGCGGGCCTGTTGGATGCTTTCCTCGGAGTAATAGGCCACGTGCGGGGTGACGATGACGTTGGAGAGCGAGAAGATCGGGTTGTCGGCCGGGTCCCAGCTCGCGCGCTTGGCCGGTTCCTCCTCGGGGTCGTCGAGCCCCGCACCCGCCAGTGTGCCCTCGGTCAGCGCCCGGTAGAGCGCCTTGTTGTCCACGGTCGGCCCACGGCCGGTATTGACCAGGATCGCCCCCGGCGGCATCGCCGCGAACTCGGCGTCCGACAGGAAATGCCGGGTCTCGGGCGTCATCGGCGCCTGCATCAGGATGTAGTTCGACCGTGCGAGCAGGGTCGGCTTGTCGACCAGTTCGACCCCGAGGTCGCGCGCGACGCCCGGGTCGAGGTAGGGGTCGTAGGCGATGACCCGCACCCCGAAGGGCCGGGCGCGCCGGGCGATCGCCTGGCCGATGCGCCCGAGCGAGACGATCCCCATCGTCCGCCCGCGCAGCCGGTAGACCGGCCGCGCCGCCTTCCAGTGCCAGACGCCGGCATGGGTGGCGCGGTTGAAGTCCTCGACCCGGCACGCGAGCGTCAGCCACAGGGCGATGGCATGGTCGGCGACCTCGTCGGTGCAGTAGTCCTGCACGTTGGTCACCATGATCCCGCGCTCTGTGGCGGTCTTGACGTCGACGATGTCGACCCCGATCCCGTAGCGCGCGATCACCTTGCACTTCTTCATGCGCGCGATGGTGGCAGCGCCGACGCGCGCATACTGGTTCATCATCGCGAAGCAGTCTTCGGCGTGCTCGAACAGGTCTTCCTCGCACTTCGCCTGCAACGCGACGACCCGTCCGCCCGCCTCCTCGATGATCGCTTTCTCGATGTCGTTGTCACCGTAGTCGAAGTCGGTGATGACGACCTTGGGTCTGTCAGACATGGGCAAGCTCCAATTCTCCGGCGATCAGTCCTGGTAGGCGCCGGCGGAATAGGTGAGTTCGTAGGAATGGCTGTAGAGCTCGACGATGTTGCCGAACGGGTCTTCGCAATAGACCATCCGGTAGGGCTTCTCGCCGGGGTAGTACTTGCGGACCTGTTCCATCCGCTGGCGGCCGCCGAGGCTTTCGATGAGCTTGACGCGCTACTCGAGGTTCTCGTCCTGGAGGCAGAAGTGGAACAGGCCCGGGCGCCAGTATTCGAACGGGCGCACCTCCGCCTCGGTCTTCGGAAACTCGAACAGCTCGATCCCGGTCCCGTCGCCGGTCGACAGATGGGCGATCCGGAACGAGCCCCAGCCCGGACCGAAGACGTCGTCGCACATCTGGCCGATGGCGCTGTCGTCCTGCTGGATCTCGGTCGGCGGCATGATCAGGTAGAGCCCGAACGCCTTGGTGTAGAACTCGACGGCTTTCTCGAGGTCCGGCACGGTGATCCCGATGTGGGAAAAGGTGATTGCAGTCATGGGTTTGCTCCTTGGGTCAGGGGTTGCGTCCGAAGCCGAAGACGCGGCCGAGGACGTTGCCGAGCTCATGGCGCCACATGTCGATGCCGACGGCGACGACGATGATGGCGCCGATGACGATGTTCTGGACCGAGGTCGGGACGGCATTGAGGTTGAGACCGTTCTGAACGATGACGATGGTCAGCGCACCGATCACGGTGTTGATGATGTTGCCGCGCCCGCCGGCGAGGCTGGCGCCGCCGATCACGGCGGCGGCGATGGCCTGGAGCTCGAGCCCGACGCCATAGTTGGGCGACCCCGAGTTCAGCCGCGCGGCCATCAGAACCGCGCCGATCCCGGCCATTGCGCCTGCGATCACGAAGGCGAAGAACTGGATACGCTTGACCTTGAGGCCGGACAGATCGGCCGCGTTGGGGTTGCCGCCGACGGCATAGACCGAACGGCCGAAGGCGGTGTAGCGCAGCACGTACCAGGCGGCGGCATAGAGCAGGATCAGGTAGTAGAGCGGCAGGGGAAGCCCTAGAAATGTGCCGTAGAACAACCCCTCGAGCGCATCGTGGACCGAGAAGACCGGCGAACCGTTGTTGAACAGGAAGGCCATGCCGCGGAAGGCCGAGAGCGCGGCCAGCGTGGTAATGAAGGCCGGGATCCGCAGATAGGCGGACAAGACCCCGTTCAAGGCGCCGAGCACGCCCCCGAGCATGACGGTCAAAACGATCGCGACCGGCAGCGGCACGCCAGCGAATTTGACCGAGACCGCGAAGACCATGGTGAGGAGCGCGATGGCCGAGCCGGGCGACAGGTCGATACCGGTGATCAGGATCACGAAGGTCGAGCCGATCGCCACGATGGCCACGATCGAGACCTGCAAGGCGAGGTTCGACAGGTTGCCGGCGTCGAGAAACCGGGGCGTCGACAGGGCCGCCACCGCCGTCACCAGCAGGAGTGCCGCAAGCGGCGCGATGATCGGCGAACGAAGTATGGCGCTCATGCGGCGGTCTCCTGTTTGGCGGATGCGCGCAGCAGGTCGGTCTTCTGCACGTCGGAGGCTTTGCGGATGTCGACCAGCCGGCCGTGGCTGACGATGCCGATGCGGTCCGACATCGCCAGCAGCTCGTTGTCGTCCGACGAGATCAGCACCACGGCGTTGCCGGCCTCGGTCAACTCGTTGATGAGGTCGTAGACGGCGGCGCGGGCGCCCACGTCGATGCCTTGGGTGGGCTCGTCGAGCACGTAGATGCGCGCACCCGCGAAAAGCCAGCGGCCGATGACGATCTTCTGCTGGTTGCCGCCCGAGAGCAGGCCGACCAGGCGGTCCGCCGCCCCGGCCGAAAGCTCCAGCCTGTCGCCGATCCCGGCGACGAGTCGGGCCTCGGTGGCGAGGCTCATCGCCGCCGCCGGCCCGAGCCGCGAGAGCTTGGCGATGGACATGTTTGCCTGGCCCTGGAAATTGAAGAACAACCCGTCGGACTTGCGGTTCTCGGGCACCAGCGCGATCCCGGCGGCCACGGCGTCGGCCGGCGAGCGCAGCCGGATCGGCCTGCCGCCCACCAGCACCTCGCCGGCGACCAGCCGGTCGACGCCGAACAGCGCGCGGGCGATCTCGGTGCGGCCCGAGCCCAGCACCCCGCCGAGGCCGAAGACTTCGCCGGCGTGGACGCTGAAGCTCACGTCCGAGACGCCGGCCTTGGTGGTGAGCCCGCGGGCCTCGAGCACCACCTCGCCGGTGCTGTGGTCGGCCTTGGGATAATGGTTCGAGACCTCGCCGATCATCGCCGCGACGATGCCCTCGACCGAGACCTCGGTCTCGGCGGCGCTCGACACCACCCGGCCGTCGCGCAGCACGGTCACGCAGTCGACCAGTTCGACCACCTCGTCGAGCCGGTGCGAGATGTAGAGGATCGCGGTGCCCTGGGCGGCGAGGCCGCGCAGCACCCGGTGCAGGTCGCGGATCTCCTCGAGCCCGAGCGCCGTCGTCGGCTCGTCGAGGATCAGCATCGAGGCGTCGGCCGAAATCGCCTTGGCGATTTCCACCAGCTGCTGATCGGCGACCGACAGATCGCCGACGGTCGTGTCGGGGTCGATGTTGACGCCAAGCCGCGACAGGACCTGTGCCGCTGTCTCGTGCATCGCGCGCCAGTCGACCTTCGCGGCCGATCCGGGCAGGTTGCCGAGCCAGATGTTCTCGGCCACGCTCAGCGTCGGCACCAGCGAGAACTCCTGGAAGACCGCGGCAATACCGGCAGCACGCGCCGCCAACGGTCACCGCACTCCCACCCAGCTCGCGCAACCCGGTCATCTCCATCTTCGCCGTTCGCTCGGTCAGCCCCACCTCCGCGCCAACTCGCGCTGGCCTACCGCGGAGATCCCGGTCTGCGCTTGCCGCCCTGTCACCACCCCGAAAACACAAGATGTGTTCCTCGCGGGACCCGTGCTTCATGGCCCATCGACCGGATTGGCTCAGTCCAGATGCCCGCCGCGACCTGCGGACCGTTGTGATTGCAGTTCTTCGAAATCTCCTTCACCCATCGCGTGAGCATCGTGATTGAAACTGTCGTTTTGATTGGATGATCGCTGGTTTGCGGGAGTTGCCACCCGTGCCTGATTCTTGAGACCCAGTGCGGCCGCGATACCTCGCGTGGATCTTGGTCCATATCGCCGATCTCGGATGGTAGACCACAAGATGTTGAAAAAGCTTGCGCGAATCCCGGCATTGGGCCAATAGTCACGAAAAAGGGCGAGAAAACGCCGAATTCCGTGACTGGTTCGCTTCGGTGAACGTCGATCTCCGGTGAGGCCCGGTGCACGGAGTCCATGATTGGGACAATGGAGCAGATGGACGACACATTCCACCACGAAGACCTGAACGCGGTCATACGGCGCAATTCCGAGATCCTCGCCGCGCAACTCCACGCGCAGCGCGAGAGCCTGTTTCCGCCCGATGCGGCGAAAACGATGCGCACCTTCACCTCCGGCGAAGCGGCGGCGATCCTCGGCGTGAACGACAGCTACCTGCGCAAGCTGCACCTCGAGGGGCGCGGCCCCTCCCCCGAGCTGTCTCCCGGCAACCGCCGCAGTTATTCGGCGCAGGACATCCAGGACCTGCGCCTCCTCCTCGAACAGACCGCGCGCAAACCCGGCGACTACCTGCCCGGGCGGCGCGACGGCGACCACCTCCAGATCATCGGGGTGATGAACTTCAAGGGCGGCTCCGGCAAGACCACGACCTCGGCCCATCTCGCCCAGAGGCTCGCGCTGCTGGGCCACCGGGTGCTCGCGATCGACCTCGACCCGCAAGCCTCGCTGACCGCGCTCCACGGCGTCCAGCCCGAATACGACCTCGTCGAGGGCGGCACGCTCTACGACGCCATTCGTTACGAAGACCCCTGCCCCATTCGCGAGGTCATCCAGTCGAGCTATCTGCCCAACCTCGACCTGATCCCCGGCAACCTCGAGCTCATGGAGTTCGAACACGAGACGCCCCGCGCCCTCGCCCAGGGCAACGCGGGCCTGTTTTTCTTCCGGGTCAAGGAAGCGCTCGCTCAGGTGGACGGCGACTACGATGTCGTCGTGATCGATTGCCCGCCGCAACTGGGCTTTCTCACCATGTCCGCGCTCTCCGCCGCGACCGGTGTCCTGGTCACGATCCACCCCGAGATGCTCGACGTGATGTCGATGTCGCAGTTCCTGCGCATGACCGCCGACCTGATGGACGTGATCGCGGAATCGGGCGCCGACATGTCCCACGACTGGATGCGCTACCTGCTGACCCGCTACGAGCCGACCGACGCGCCGCAGAACCGCATCGTCGCCTTCCTGCGCACGATGTTCGGCGATCAGGTTCTGAACGCGCCGATGCTCAAATCCACCGCGATCTCCGACGCCGGTCTCACCAAGCAGACGCTCTACGAGGTCGAGCGGTCCGCCTTTACCCGGTCGACCTACGACCGCGCGATCGAGAGCCTGAATGCGGTGAACGACGAAATCGCCGAGCTGATCCAGCAGACATGGGGGCGCAGATGAGCGACGGAAAAAAACGTCGGATGTCCATGCTCGACAGCCTGGCCTCGGCCGGGGCCGCGCCGCCGCCCACCTCGATGATCTCGTCGAACCGGGCGCTCCGCTCGGCCCGGCATGCGGTCGACAATCACCATGTCTGGGATCTCGACCCGGAGCTGATCGACGACCGCCGCGTGCGCGACCGGCTCGACCATTCCAACCTGGTCGACCTGCGCGACGCGATCGAGGCAAACGGACAGACGGTGCCGATCCTCGTGCGCCGCAACCCGGCCCAGCCGGAGCGCTACCTGCTGGTCTACGGTCGGCGCAGGCTCGAAGCGATCCGCACCTCGGACAAAGTCAAGACGGTCCGCGCGCTCGTGGCCGATCTCGACGACGGCGCCGCGGTCACCGCGCAGGTGTCCGAAAACCTCGGGCGGCAGGATCTGTCCTTTATCGAGAAGGCGCTTTTCGCAAAGGAACTCATCAGCAGCGGCTTCGGCAATCAAAGCGACGTGGCCGAGGTTCTGACGGTTACGAAGAGCTCCATCTCCATGGCCCTGTCCATTGTCGAGGCGATCGGCGCCGACCTGATCCAGGCGATCGGGCCCGCGCAGGGCGTCGGGCGTCCGCGGTGGGAAACCCTCGCCAAGGCCCTCGAAGGCGCGCCCGCGGATCGCGCGGAGCTGATCGGGATCGCCGATCGGGTCCATGACCGCGCGGCGGTTGCGGTGTTCGAAGACGATGTGCCGACCGGCGACGATCCGTCCGTCCTCGCGTTCGACGCGGTCATGAAATCGGTCGGTCAACCCTCTGCCCCGCCGCGCAAACCCGCGCCGAAACCGTCCGGCACGCCGTTGAAAGCCGGTGGCCAGGCGGTCGGCAGCTACAAGCGTACCGCGCGAGGGCTCGCATTCGACCTCAACGACCGCGCCTTCGCCGACTGGTTCGACGAAAACGCGCCCGACATCATGACCGAGCTTCACGCCCGTTATCTCGACGGGTCGGAAGACTGAAGAAGAGCAGAAACTACGACAGGAGGCACGAGAAAGGCAAAAAAGAAGGTCCCGCAAAGGCGAAGCTCCACGAGACCCACTTGTTTCTAGCACCCTCAAGTTAAGTCTCACCGCGCCCTCTCGCAAGTCCAAAGTGATTCGCGGGCCGCAAGATTTTTGTCTTCGTGAACATATGAATGGCTTACCAACCCATAACGCCGTTTCGGCGGCCGATGGATGCTGTCCGGATGACACATCTCGCCATGCTCGAGGACGACACACCGTCCGAAACCGTCAACAAGTGGGACGCGCTGCGGGAGTTGACCACGGCCCGCGCCGCGTTCGGCCTCTCGGACCGTGACATGGCCGTGTTGCAGGCGCTTTTGAGCTTCCATCCCGGCACCGAGCTTGGCGAAGACCCCGAGAAACTCGTCGTGTTTCCCTCGAACGCCTCGATCTGCGACCGGTTGAACGGCATGCCGTCGTCAACCATGCGGCGCCATCTCGGTCGTCTCGTGGACGCCGGAGTGATCCTTCGCCGCGACAGCCCCAATGGCAAGCGCTACGCCCGCACATCGGCCGGTCGGCGCATCGCCTACGGGTTCGATCTGCGGCCGCTCGTCCTGCGGCACCGGGAGATTTCGGCTCTGGCCGAAGAGACCCGCGCCCGTGATCTCCGCATCGCCACCCTGCGCGAGACCGTCAGCCTCATGCGCCGCGACCTCGCGAGTCTCGCCGACTATGGCCTCAGCGTGCGCCCCGACCTCGCGATCTGGGATGCCTTCTCCGACATCGCCCGCCTGACCGCCCGCGCCCTGCGGCGCACCCTGACCGAGGACGATCTGGAGCGTCTGCGGGCGCGTCTCCTCGAGGAACTCGACGCCGCCAAAGCGATCCTGGAGCCGCCGCAAACAGCGGAAATGAGCACCAGTGACGTCCAGATTGGGCAGCACCAACAGAGATCAAATAAAGACTCTATTGATTCTGAACTGGCTGAGAAGCGGGGCACTGGCGATGGAGGTGCTGACGCAGAGGCGATCAGCGAGGCTGAGAACGCGCCACAGGCCGAGGTTGGTACACCGTCGGACCGAGACAGAAGCACCGAACGCTCTCCAAGCCTCCCCTTAACCGTCGTGATGTCTATTTGCCGCGAGATCTTGTCTTATGCCGGCAGCGAGATTCGCGACTGGCACGATTTCGTCAGGCTCGCGGACATCGTCGGTCCGATGATGGGCATCTCGCCGGATGTCTGGGACACAGCGAGACGCGACATGGGTCCGGAAGAGGCCGCCGTTGTGGTTGCGGCCATGCTCGAGCGGTTCGGCGAGATACGATCTCCCGGTGCGTACCTCAGAACCCTGTCGAGACGCGCCGCCGACGGAGCGTTTTCCAGTGCCCCGATGGTGATGGCGCTGTCGCGTCGAGAAGCAGCGTGAAAGTTCACAGCTGTGAACTTGGTTTGCGATGCGTTTCTTGTGGAGGAGTTCACAGCTGTGAACTTTTGGACTTCGGCCATTCGAACCCAGGGCCTTCATCAATTTCGCCCAGAACCCGAAACGGCCGCGTTTGCCTACGGAGGTTACCGAATTCCGCCCGATGCGGGACCGGGGCTCAAACCCTGCTACGAAGGCTCAATCCAACTTGCTGACGGGAATCTTAACAACATCCCGGCAAGAGCGTCGGGAAGACACAAGCTCAAGGGCACACGAGGCAACGTTGACGCGCAGAATTTCAACGCCGGCTAACGCGACGTCGAGCTCGAGATGCGACTGATATTGGCGACCGCGCAGCACCTCGGTCAGTGGCCGGTCAGAAACCGGAGAAGAACCCGTGCCCGGTGATCCTGGCCGCCGAAGAACACCACAAGAAGACGCAGAGTTTCGGCACCGTCATTAACAACAAAGTAGAATACCAAGCGACCCTCGGTGACGTTGCGCATGCCATCGCCGAGCTCTGCGCGGAGC
>JAGRMP010000174.1 GCA_020441225.1 Maritimibacter sp.
CCTGGAACATGTTGCCGCCGCCGAAAGCGCCGAAGATGCAGAAGATCGAGAACAGGACCGCCATGAACTTGCCCGCGGGCAGGCCGCGCTGGGCGAAGCCTTTGGTCATGTAATACATCGGTCCGCCCGAGACTTTGCCGTTCTCGTACTCGTTGCGGTATTTGACGCCCAGCGTGCACTCGGTGAATTTCGACGCCATGCCCATGAGGCCCGCGAGGATCATCCAGAAGGTCGCGCCCGGCCCCCCGATGCCGACGGCCACCGCGACGCCGGCGATGTTGCCGAGGCCGACCGTGCCCGAAAGCGCCGTGGCGAGTGCCTGGAAGTGACTGACTTCACCAGCGTCGTTGGGGTCGGAGTAGTCGCCCTTGACCAGGGCGATCGAATGCGGGAACGCCCGGAACTGGATGAACCCGAAATAGATCGTGAAGATCGTTGCGGCAACGACCAGCCACGCGACGATCCACGGGAAGGATGTCCCGGGGAATGGGCTGAAGATGAAGTTGACGAACCAGCCAGTGGCGCTGGAAAAGGCGCTGTTGATCTGGTCGTCGAGCGTTTGAGCAAATGCAGGTGCGGTTGCAGCGAGCACCCCCGGTACGGCGAGTACCGATGCCGTAAATGACTTTTTCATGAAAATCCCCTCTTGAGTTTGGTTCACGGCACGATGGTGACGGGAACCGGAGCCGCCTGTGCCAGGGTGCCCACGACGGAACCGAAGAGCCGTGAAGCCAGCTCTGAATCGCCCGTACGCCCGATGACGATCTGCGAGGCGCCTTCTTCCTCGGTGATGGCACACAGCGTTTCGGCGATGCGGCCGTACTTGAGTGCGGTCGAGACCTTCACGCCCTTGTTCTTGACGGATTCAAGAACCGGAGCCAGCACGGCGGTCTCGGCGCGCTTGAGCTCTTCGGTCCTGCGCATGTGGCGCTCTTCGATCTCGGTCGGAGTGAGAAAGGAATAGGGCGACCATTCCAGCACATGGGCGATAACGACCGTGCCGCCCTGTGCTTTTGCCAGCGTCAACGCGTAGTCCAGCGCCGCGTCGGAGCCTTTGCTGCCGTCGTAACCGACGACGATCTTGTGAGACATAAGTCCCTCCTCTGGTTTGCATGACCTCTTCCGAGGTCTTCACAGGTTAACCTTTCCGTGCAGGGAAAGTTTTGCAAAGGTCTTGCAGTGTGGGAAAATTTCCGGAAAAATTGCTAGATTATGGAATTATGAAGGAAATATTCTCATGGACAGACTGGATGTTCGAATTCTTTCCATTCTCCAGAAAGACGGTCAAATTTCCATGGCGCGGCTGTCCGAGCAGGTCGGCCTTTCGCTTTCAGCCTGCCACCGGCGGGTGAAACTGTTGGAAGCGGATGGGAAAATTTCCCACTACGCAGCCCACCTCGACCGCAAGGCGGTGGGGCTGGAAATCCAGGTCTTCATCGAGGCCAAGCTAGTCAGCCAGCGCAGCGACGATATCGAGGCGTTCGAAGAGGCGATCCGGAACATGCCGGAGGTGCTGGAGTGTCACCTCATCTCGGGCGAATTCGACTACCTCATGCGCGTCGCGGCCCGTGATACCGGCGACTATGAGAATCTGTACCGCAAGCGGCTCATGCTTATCCCCTCCGTCGCCCAGATGAAGACGTTGCTGTGTTTGTCGGCGGTCAAGGAATTCCGCGGATTTCATCTCTACGATTGAAACGGCATGCCGCCGCCAGCCGCATGTCCGATTTTTGACGTAGCGGCATTCCCGTTAGACAAACAAATCATCGATCTGCCATTATTCTGCGAACTACTTGCGCCCGCGGGCGGCCCGGAATGTTCAGATCGAAGGATTCGCAGATGAATCGTGTAAAGACTTTCTTCCTCGCTGGCGTTTTTGCAATTGCCTCGACAGCGGCGATTTCGCAAAACCATCGCTCCACGGAATCAATGGGTCCGTCGGCCGGGAAATCTATCGCCGCAGAGTCGATTGCGCTCAAGGGCGTGACCCAACGCTCGGCAATGCTGC
>JAGRMP010000175.1 GCA_020441225.1 Maritimibacter sp.
CGGTGCATTCCATCGCGATATCGACCCCGTCCCAGGGCAGTTCCTTGGGATCGCGCACCGCGGTCACCTTGATCGGACCGCGGCCCACGTCGATGGTGTCGCCATCCACCGTGACCGTGCCGGGAAACTTCCCGTGCACCGAGTCGTAACGGATGAGATGGGCGTTGGTCTCGACCGGGCCGAGGTCGTTGATCGCGACCACTTCGATGTCGGTACGACCCGATTCCACGATGGCGCGCAGCACATTGCGGCCGATACGGCCAAAGCCGTTGATAGCTACTTTGACGGTCATGTTTCCTCCCGGACGTCAGATCAGTTTCTTGGCGGCATCAGCCACCGCGTCGGCGGTGATGCCGAAGTTCTTGTAGAGCTCGCCCGCGGGGGCCGAGGCGCCGAAGCCGGTCATGCCGACAAAGGCGCTCTTCGGGCCCAGCAGCGCCTCCCAACCCATCTGCACAGCCGCCTCGACGCCCACGCGCGGCGCGGTGCCGAGCACGGCCTCGCGGTAGGCGTCGGGCTGCGCGGCAAAGGCTTCGAAGCACGGCGCCGAGACCACGGCAGCCCGGATATTCGCCTCGGCCAGCTTGTCGGCTGCCGCCATCGCGATCTCGACCTCGGAACCGGTCGCAATCAGCGTCACGTCGCGCGTGCCGTCTGTGTCACGCAGCACGTAGGCGCCCTTGGCGGTCATGTTGGTGTCGGTATGCGTGGTGCGCAGAAGCGGCAGGTTCTGGCGGGATAGAGACAGAATGCTCGGCGTCGTCTCCATCTCGATGGCCGCTTGCCAGGCTTCGGCGGTCTCGACCGCATCCGCCGGGCGGAAGACATACATGTTCGGCATCGCCCGGAACGAGGCGAGCACTTCCACCGGCTGGTGGGTCGGCCCGTCTTCGCCCAGACCGATGCTGTCATGGGTCATCACGTAGATCGCCGGCACACCCATCAGCGCCGCCAGCCGCATCGCGCCGCGGGCATAGTCCGCGAACTGCAGGAAGGTGCCGCCATAGGGCACGAAGCCGCCGTGCAGCGCGAGCCCGTTCATGATCGCGGCCATGCCATGTTCGCGCACGCCGTAGCGGATGTAATTGCCGGAGAAATCCTTGGCCGTGACATCGGTCATTTTCGACGTTTTGGTCAGGTTGGAGCCTGTCAGGTCGGCCGAACCGCCCACCGTGTTGGGCAGGGTGCCGTTGACGATCTCCAGCGCCATCTGGCTCGCCTTGCGGGTCGCAACCTTGGGCTGGTCCTTCGACAGCGTGGCCTTGTAAGCAGTGATCGCCGCGTCGAGCGCGCGGGCGTCGGGCCGCGCCTGGGCGGTCTCGAACGCGTCCTGCTTGCCGTGCCCGGCAAGCCGCTTTTCCCAGTCGAGCCGGGCCGCGCGGCCCCGCGCCGAAACCGCGTGCCAGGCATCGTAGACCTCCTGCGGCACGGTAAAGGGCGCGTGCGGCCAGTCGAGCGCCACCCGCGCGGCGGCGATCTCTTCGTCGCCGAGCGGTGCGCCGTGCACGTCGTGGCTGCCCTGCTTGTTGGGCGCGCCGAAACCGATCACAGTGCGGCAGGCGATCATCGACGGCTTGTCGGTCGCGCCCCGCGCGGCCTCGATGGCGGCGGCCACCGCCTCCTTGTCGTGGCCGTCCACTTTCTGCACATGCCAGCCGGCCGCTTCGAAGCGCTTCGCCTGGTCCATCGAGGTCGAGACATCGGTCGCGCCGTCGATGGTGATCTGGTTGTCGTCCCACATCACGATCAGCCGGCCCAGCCCGTGATGCCCGGCAAAGTCGATGGCCTCGTGGGAGATCCCCTCCATCAGGCAGCCATCGCCGGCGATCACGTAGGTGTAATGGTCGACCAGATCGTCGCCCAACCGGGCATTGGCCATCCGCTCGGCGAGCGCCATGCCCACGGCGGCGGAGATGCCCTGGCCGAGCGGTCCGGTGGTCACCTCGATCCCCTTGGCGTGGCCGTATTCCGGGTGCCCCGCGGTGCGCGACCCCCATTGGCGAAACGCCTTGAGCTGTTCCATCGGCATATCGTCGTAGCCGAGCAGGTGATTGATCGCGTAGACCAGCATCGAGCCGTGGCCCGCAGACATCACGAAACGGTCGCGGTCGGCCCATTTGTCCGCATTAGGGTCGATTTTCATGAACCGGTTGAACAGCACGGTGGCGATGTCGGCGGTGCCCATCGGCGCGCCGGGATGGCCCGAATTGGCCGCCTGCACCGCGTCCATCGCGAGCGCCCGGATGGCATTGGCCATCTTGTCCTCGAGCGTGGTATCGATCTTGGCTTGAACGTTCATCGTCTCTCTCCTCAGGCGCGCTTCGAGGTCGACACGAGCCGGTCGATCATCGGGGTGAAAATCAGCTGCATGGCGAGGTCCATCTTGCCGCCCGGGATGACGATGGAATTGGCCCGGCTCATGAAGCTGTCGTGGATCATGCTGGTGAGGTAGGGGAAATCGATGCCCCGCGGGTTGCGGAAGCGGATCACCACCAGGCTCTCGTCGGCGGTGGGGATCCAGCGGGCGATGAACGGGTTCGAGGTATCGACGATCGGCACCCGCTGAAAGTTGATGTCGGTCTCGGTGAACTGGGGCGTGATGCAATGGACGTAGGCGTGCATCCGCCGCAGGATCACATCCGTCACCGCCTCGGTGGTGTAGCCGCGCTGGGCCTTGTCGCGATGGATCTTCTGGATCCATTCGAGGTTGATGACCGGCACCACCCCGATCTTGAGATCGGCGTATTTGGCCAGGTTCACCTCGTCGTTCACCACCGCGCCGTGCAGGCCCTCGTAGAACAACAGATCTGACGAGTCCTCGAACGGCGCCCAGTCGGTGAAGGTGCCCGGCGGGCTACCCAGCACCTCGGCCTCCTCCTCGGAATGCACGTAATGCCGGGTCTTGCCCTTGCCGGTCTCGCCATATTCGCGAAACACCCGCTCGAGCTCGTCGAGCGCGTTGGCCTCGTAGCTGAAATGACTGAAGCCCTGGTCGCCCTCGGCGTAGCGCTTCTCCAGCTCCGCCTTCATGTCGGCACGGTTGTAGCGGTGAAAGGCGTCGCCCTCGATCGAGACCGCCTTCACGCCTTCGCGGCGAAAGATCTGGTCGAAGGTGCCTTTGACGGTCGATGTCCCGGCGCCCGAGGAACCGGTCACGGAGATGATGGGGTGTTTCTTGCTCATGGGTTTGTCCTCGGAGAATACGTCAGGCGCGGAACAGGCCGCGGTTTCCGAACAGGGCGTTGACTTCGTTTGCGGGCAGGTCCTGGTAGGCGGTCACCCGCGCGACCTTCTCGGCCGAGCCGAAGACGAAGGGCGTGCGGGCATGCAGCGTATCGGCTTTCTGGGTCATGATCCGGTCGTGGCCGTCGGTGGCCTGGCCGCCCGCCTGCTCGATCACGAAGGCGATGGGCGCGCATTCGTAGACGAACCGCAGCCGCCCGCGCTCGTAGCCCTTCCGCTCGTCGCCCGGGTAGAGAAAGATCCCGCCCCGCGACATGATCCGGTGGGTTTCGGCCACCAGCGAGGCGACCCAGCGCATGTTGAAATTGCGGTCGCGCGGGCCGGTCTCGCCGGCGAGCATGTCGTCGATATAGGCGCGGATCGCCGGGCTCCAGTGGCGGTAATTCGAAGCGTTGATGGCGAATTCCGAGGCTTTCACCGGCACCTTGTGCTGGGTCTCGACCAGCCGCCAGGTATTGGTGTCGGGGTCGAAGATGTAGCTCTGCACGCCCGCCCCGAAGGTGACCACGATGTAGGTCTGCGGCCCGTAGATGATGTAGCCGCCGGCGATCTGCTCGCTCGCGGGGCGCAGGAAGCTCGCATCCGGTTCGCCGGGCTTGGCCTCGAAAATGGAAAAGATCGTGCCGATCGAGACGTTGACGTCGATGTTCGAAGATCCGTCGAGCGGGTCTATGGCCAGCGCGAAGCGGCCCTCGGGGTTGAGCTCGACCACATCGTCCTGCTCCTCGGAAGCGTAGTAGCGCACCGATGTGGTTTTCAGATCGTCGGCAAAGGCCTCGTCGGCCATCACGTCCAGCGCCTTCTGCTGGTCGCCGCCCAGGTTCTCGCCCACGCCTTCGCCAAGTGCATTGCCGCCGAGCGGCCCGCGCTTGATGGTACGGCACAGATCGCGGCCAACCCGGGCAAGCGCCTCGATCACGGGCACAAGGTCTGCCGGCATATGGCTGGTGTCGTCGATGACGTTGGTGGTGCTCATGGATGTCCTCCCAGGCCCGGTCTCCCGCCGGACCCCCTTGCTCTTGCACAGCCAATCAGTTTACAGAATTTAATAAGAGCTAAGACGGAGTAAAAATTTTTTAAGATGCCGCGATCCGATGCCATCACACTCAAGCAATTGCGGGCCCTTAGCGCTGTTGCCAGTCATGGTTCGATCACCAGGGCGGCCGCGGCCATCCACCTCACCCCCCCGGCGGTTCACACCCAACTGCGACAACTTGCCGCGAACATGGGGGCCGAAATGCTCAGCCGGGGTGACGGCGGCAAGATGGAACTGACCACCGAGGGCGAAGTGGTGCTCGAAACGATTCGGCGGATCGAGGTCGAGCTCGGCGCCTGTCTGCGCTCTGTCGCCGAGCTGCGCGACGGCCGCGCGGGGCTGGTGCAGCTCGGCGTGGTCT
>JAGRMP010000176.1 GCA_020441225.1 Maritimibacter sp.
GCCTTTCGCCGGCTCAAGCACAAGACCCAGGTCTTCGTCGAGCACGAGGGCGATTACTACCGCACCCGGCTCACCCATTCGATCGAAGTGGCGCAGGTCGCGCGCACCGTCGCCGGCGTGCTCGGCGGCAACGAATACCTCGCCGAGGCGGTGGCGCTCGCCCATGACCTCGGCCACCCGCCCTTCGGCCATACCGGCGAAGATGCGTTGAACGAATTGCTCGCCCCCTACGGCGGCTTCGACCACAACGCCCAAGCGCTCAAGATCGTGACCTCGCTGGAGCGCCATTACGCCGGCTTCGACGGGCTCAACCTCACCTGGGAGACGCTCGAAGGCATCGCCAAGCATAACGGCCCGGTCACCGGCGCGCTGCCCGTGGCGCTCGCCGAATACGACCGCAAGCACGATCTCGAGCTCGCCACCTACGCCAGCGCCGAAGCCCAGATGGCGGCCGTCGCCGACGACATCGCCTATAACCACCACGATCTGCACGACGGGCTGAGGGCCGGTCTCTTCACCGTCGAGGAAATGTGCGATCTGCCCCTGGTCGGCCCGGCCTTCGCCGAGGTCGACAGGTCCTGGCCCGACCTCGCGCCCAGCCGCCGCCAGCACGAGGGGCTCAGGCGGGTCTTCGGCTACATGGTCGACGATGTTCTCGCCGAAGCCCGCATGCTGCTCGCAGAGGTGAACCCGCAAAGCGCCGACGAAGTCCGCCACGCGGGCCGCCCGGTGATCCGCTTTTCGCAAGGGATGTTCCAGCAACTCAAGGATGTGCGCGGTTTCCTCTTCACCCGGGTCTACCGCGCGCCGAGCGTGATGGAGATGCGCGCCCAGGTCACCCGGGTGGTCAACGAGCTGTTCCCCGCCTTCCTCGCCGACACATCGCTCCTGCCCGAGGACTGGCGCGACGATGTCGCGGCGGCGGCGGACGAGACCGAGCTTGCCCGGATCGTCGGCGACTACATCGCCGGCATGACCGACCGCTTCGCGCTGGAAACCCACGCCCGCATGTTCGGCGCCTGATCCCGGGGCCGTCCGCCCCGGCCGCGCTCAGAACCCGAGGAGCCGCGCCACCCCGAGACGCCGCGCGATCCAGTCGAGCGCCACGGGACCGGCGAGGCCGACCGCCACCGCGACCGCCAGCACGATCCACACCTGGTCGATCCCGACCCCGAGCAACAGGCTGCGGAAGGCGGCGGAAAAGATCGTGTGCCCGAGATAGATCGCCATCGAGACCCGGCCGAGATGAGCCAGCCAGCGCGCGTTGCGGAAGGCGCCGCTCGAGCTGTCGGCGACATGGATTGCGAGCGTCAGCGCGACGATGGCCAGGATCGTGACCAGGCTGTGTTCGAGCCGGGTCGTTCCGGTCGTCAGCGCATAGGCAATGGCGGCGACAAAGACGGCGGCGGCGAGCAGGCCCCAGGCCGGTCGGGCCGGCAGCCGCTGCATCCTCGCGAGCACGACGCCGACGACCACGTAGGGCGCGCTTTCCAGCGCCGCGCCGAGCCAGGGGATCAGCGCCCCGGGAATATTGACCCAGCTCGCGGCCGCGACCGTCAGGACGAGCAATCCGCTCCAGAACGCGGTGGTGCGCGAGAGGGGGCCGGCCGCCTTCGCGAGGACCCCAACGAGGATCTGGATCAGGAACAGCGCCCAGAGGAACCAGAAGTGCAGGAGCGGCGGCAACGGAAAGAACGGGAAATCGGCGCCGGAGAGCGGCGTGTTCTGATGGCTGCCCGCGAGCAGCTTGAAACCGAAGAACAGCCAGGTCCACAGAAACAGCGGCCAGATCAGCCGGACCAGGCGGCTGACGAAATATTGCGGCACGTCCGTCCGCGCGATGATCCGTTCCAGAAACATCCCCGACAGCAGGAAAAACAGCGGCATGTGAAAGGCATAGATCGTCCGATCGACGCCCTCGTAGAGCCCCGCCGGGATCGCCAGGCCGCTTTCGGCGATGCCGCGCCAGGCATGGCCGAACACCACCAGGATGATGCCGATGCCGCGCGCCTTGTCGATCCAGTCCTCACGCATCTTCGCCGCCATGCTCCGGTCAGATCTGCATTTCGGTGAGCTGCTTTTCGATCTGGCGCTTGACCGGGGTCAGCACGTTGCCGAGCCGAAGCGCCGCCGTGCGCACCATCCGCGCCGGGCCGCTGTCGTCCGTGAACAGCCGCACCAGCGCGTTGGTGCCGTGGTAGAGCGGCAGCACCTTGCGGCGGTGCTGGCGGTCATAGGCGGCGAGCCCGCCCATCGACCCGATGTCCTCGCCGCGGGCGCGCGCGGCGCGGATCTCGCCCGCGAGCAGCGCCGCGCCCGACAGCCCGAGGTTCCAGCCATGCGCCGTGACCGGGTGCATCCCCACCGCCGCATCGCCCACCAGCGCGAAGCGGTTGGCGACGAAACGGTTCGCGAGCACGCCCATCAGCGGGTAGGCGTGGCGCTCGGCGCAGAGTTCCATCCGCCCCAGCCGGTGCTCGAACCGCTCGGCGATGTCATCGGCAAAGTCCTGCGGGTCCATCGCCAGCACCGCCTCGGCCTGGTCGGCGGGCAGGGTGACGACGACCGAGGATTTCAGCCCCGCCAGCGGCAGGATCGCCAGCGTCCGGTCGTAGTGGAAACACTCGGTGGCGATGTCGTCATGCGGGGCCTCGTGGGTCATCTCGGTGACGATCACCACCCGGCCGAAATCCTTCATCTGCGCGGCGATGCCCATGCGGCGGCGGTTTTCGCTCATCCGCGAATCGGCGGCGATCACCAGCGGCGCGGTCAGCACCCGGCCGTCGTCGAGCGTCACGTGACCGCAGCGCGCATCGGTTTCGACCCCGGTCACGCTGCACCCGGTCAGAATCGAGACATTGGGCGCGTCCTTCACGGCGTCGAAGGCGGCCTTGCGGATCAGGTGGTTGGGCACGATCCGGCCGAGATAGTCTGCCCCGGTCTCCTGCGCGGCGAAATGCAGCGCGTAGGGGTCGGTCCCGTCGACCACCTTGGCGTCGCGGATCGTGCCGATCTCGGCCGGGGGGATATGCGCCCAGAGCCCGAGGTCCTGCATCAGCGTCTCGGAAGTATGGGTGAGCGCGATGTCGCGGCCGTCGTTGGGCGGGTCCTGCAGCACCGCGAGCGGCTGGCGCTCGACCAGCACCATGTCGAGCCCGGTATCGGCCAGCGCCCGGGCAAAGGCGAGCCCGGCGGGACCGGCGCCGATGATGACGATGTCGTGGTGCTGGGCGTCGGGGCGCTCGGGCGTTTGGCTCATATCCGTGCCTTTCACTTTGGCCTGCCCGGAGTCCTAGGCAAGGCCCGGCGCCTCTGCAAGGGCAAAGCCACGGCGCCCCACGGCCCGGCCAGGCATCGCTGCCCGGCTGCGACGCCGGACGGCAAGGGCGGCCGGATCACTCCGACCGCCCCCCGATCCCGTCTCCGGCCGAGGCCGAACGGCGGTTCAGCCGTTGGCTTCGCGGATCTTGTCGGCGGCCTCTTTCGAGTAGGCGATGCCCTTGTCGTCGAACAGCTTGTCGAGCTCGCCCGACAGCGTCATCTCGGTGATGATGTCGGACCCGCCGACGAACTCGCCCTTGACGTAGAGCTGCGGGATCGTCGGCCAGTCGGCGTAATCCTTGATCCCCTGGCGGATGTCGGGGTCGGCCAGCACGTTGATGTCGGTGAACTCGACCCCCATGAAGTTGAGCACACCGGCGACGCGCGAGGAAAACCCGCATTGCGGCATCTCCTTGGTGCCCTTCATGTAGAGCACCACGTCGTTGGATTTCACCGTCTGGTCGATCAGGGTTGTCACGTCAGTCATGTCGTCTTCCTCAAAGGGGGGCACCGGAAACCCGTGGGTCTGGTCCCGAAAGCCCCGTCTGTTCCGTTTCTCGTCCGTGCGGCCGAGGGATGCCGGGTCTTCGCCACCGGCCTCAGGCCGGCGCCTTGGTCGTGAGCGCGAGCGCGTGCAGCGCGCCGTTGGGTCCGTCCATGCTGCCCTTGAGGGAGGCGTAGACGGCGCGTTGCTGTTGCACCCGGTTCAGGCCGCGAAAGCTCTCGTCGATCACTTCCGCCGCCCAGTGGTTGCCGTCGCCTGCCGTGTCGGTGATGGTGATCTTCGCCTCCGGAAAGGCGGCCCGGATCAGGCTTTCAATCTCGTGCGCTTCCATGGCCATGACGGGTCTCCACTGGTCTGGTTTCTGACAGATTTAGTCGGGTGTCCGCCGCGCCGCAAGGGGCAGGCAGGTCTTAGACCCAATCGCGCAGCCGCGGCAAAAACGCCTTGAGCCGCACCGGGGCGCCCGACGTGGCGAAGGCGAGCAGGGTGTCGAGCGTCCATTCCGCCGGCGTAAAGGCGCGCAGCAGCGCCTGGCGCTCGGCTTCCAGCGCACCGGGCAGATCCAGCGTGCCGGCGGTCGCGAGCAGTTCGATCCCGTCGTGCACCTGCCGCATCGCCGCGAAGGCCGCCATCATCGGCTCGGCGAGGTCGGGGTGTTTCAGCCAGTCCTTGCCCTTGAACAGCTCCTGCACCACCCGCTGGCCGGCGCCCTTGCACTCGTAGAGCGCGCAGCCGCGAAAGCCCTCGGCCTCGAGCCGGTTGTAGAGCGTGCAGCCGAGCCCGCTGTCGAGATTGGGGCAGGGCAGGCCAGCGGGCTTGTCGATGGCAAAGTTGTCGCCCTTGTCGAAATGCAGGGCGAGACAGCACAAGGCGGCACAGGAAACGCAATCGGACGTGAGGTCGGGCAGCTCTCTCATACCCGGGTGATGCAACGCCCGGAGGCTTTTCGCAAGGGGGATTGGCCGCCTGGCACACGGCGTCGCGGTCCGGCGCGTGCGGCGGCGGGCAGGGTCCGGCGGCACGGCCGGGCGCGGCACCGGGCCGACCCTGAGCGATCGGCCTCCGGCCCCCGCGCCCGGGACGCGGTTTCGAAACCGCGTGACAAGCTGCTTCCAAGCGGCGTCCCGCCCGCGGGTCGAGCGCGCGCGCCCTGAAATTGCAGTTAGCGCTATCGGTAATAAGATCAAAGACTTGACAGGGTGTGCGAGCTCGCACAAACCTCGCACACCCCGCTCGCGCGGGGCTCGGACCGCCCCGAACCGGGCCTCAGGTCGCCTTGGCTTCGAAACTCGTCCGGTAGATCTCGCTGAGCTCCGCGAGCGGGGCTTGCGAACCGCCGAACTTCACGCTGTCTCCGGTGAACTTGCCGACCCAGGCGACCGGCACGTCCCAGCGCCCGGCCTCGACCATCAGCGCCTCGGCCTCGTCGAAATTGCAGGCGATGAGGTAGCGCGCCTGGTCCTCGCCGAACAGGGTCGCAGTGTCGCCCGCGTCGATCTGCACGCCAACCCCGGCAGCCTCGGCCATCTCGAAGACCGCAAGCGCGAGGCCCCCGTCCGAAAGGTCGGTGCAGGCCTTGATATAGGCCCGCGCCGCGCGGATGAAATCGCCGGTGCGTTTCTCCGCCGCGAGATCGACCCGCGGCGCATCGCCGTCTTCGCGGTTGAAGACCTCGGCGAGCAGCGCCGACTGGCCGAGATGGCCCCGGGTCTCGCCCACCAGGAGCGCGACATGCCCCTCGCGGGCGGTCCCGGCAATGAGATCGGTGTCGATATCCGCGATCAGTCCGACCGCGCCGATGGTCGGCGTGGGCAGGATGCCCTCGCCGTCGGTCTCGTTGTAGAGCGAGNNAGCGAGACGTTGCCCGACACGATCGGCATGTCGAGCGCTTCGCACGCCTGGCCGATGCCTTTGATCGCACCCACGAACTGGCCCATGATCTCGGGCTTTTCGGGGTTGCCGAAGTTGAGGTTGTCGGTGGTGGCGAGCGGTTTCGCCCCCACGGCGGTCAGATTGCGCCAGGCCTCCGCCACCGCCTGCTTGCCGCCCTCGACCGGGTTCGCCTTCACGTAGCGCGGGGTGACGTCCGAGGTGAAGGCGATGGCCTTGTTCGTCCCGTGTACCCGGATCACGCCCGCGCCGAGCCCGGGCGCGCGCACCGTGTCGGCCATGACCTGGTGGTCGTATTGCTGGTAGACCCATTGCTTGGCGGCGTAGTTGGGCGAGCCGATCAGCGCCTTGAGCGCGTCGATGGGATCGACCTCCGGCACGTCTTCCGCCGGGTCGGCGGGTGCGGTCTCTTCCCAGGGCCGGTCGTATTCCGGCGCTTCTCCGGACAGGGCGCGCAGCGGCAGGTCCGCCTTGCATTCGCCCCGGTGCATGATGACGAAGCGGTCTTCGGGCAGGGTCTCGCCGACGATGGCGAAATCGAGGTCCCATTTCTCGAACACCGCGCGGGCTTCCGCCTCTTTCGAGGGCTCCAGCACCATCAGCATCCGTTCCTGGCTTTCCGACAGCATCATCTCGTAGGCGGTCATGTTCTCTTCGCGCTGCGGCACGGCGTCGAGATCGAGCCGGATGCCGAGCCGGCCCTTGTCGCCCATCTCGACCGCCGAACAGGTGAGACCGGCGGCCCCCATGTCCTGGATCGAGATCACAGCGCCGGTCTGCATCAGCTCCAGGGTCGCTTCCATGAGCCGCTTTTCGGTGAACGGGTCGCCCACCTGCACGGTCGGGCGTTTCTCTTCGATCGTGTCGTCGAATTCGGCCGAGGCCATCGTCGCGCCACCGACCCCGTCGCGTCCGGTCTTGGCGCCGAGATAGACCACCGGCATCCCGACGCCCGAGGCCGCGCTGTAGAAGATACTGTCGGTCTCGGCGAGCCCGGCGGCAAAGGCGTTGACCAGGCAGTTGCCGTTATAGGCTGGGTGGAAGCGGACCTCGCCGCCGATGGTCGGCACGCCGAAGCAATTGCCGTAGCCGCCGACGCCTTCGACCACGCCATGAACGAGGCGCTTGGTCTTGGGGTGGTCGACCTCGCCGAAACTGAGCGAGTTCATCGCCGCGATGGGTCGCGCCCCCATGGTGAAGACGTCGCGCAGGA
>JAGRMP010000177.1:0-1119 GCA_020441225.1 Maritimibacter sp.
CCGGGGCCACGGCCAGACGGTTCGAACGCAGCGCGACGGGTGGGGCCGGGCCAAGCCGCCGCGCGGCGGCTTGACCGCGGGCGCGCGCCCGCGGCCCCCCGGGCTCCGCCGTCTATTCCTTGACGTAAGGCTGCCCGTCCGCCGCCGGCGGCCGCGCCTTGCCGACCAACCCCGCGACCACGACGATGGTGGCGAGATAGGGCGCCATGGCGAGGAACTCGGACGGGATCGGCGTGTTGAGAAGCGCGAGCTTCTGTTGCAGCGAATCCGCGAAACCGAAGACCAGCGCTGCCATCAACGCCCCCACCGGATGCCAGCGGCCGAAGATCATCGCGGCCAGGCCGATGAACCCGCGCCCGTTGGTCATGTTCTCGTCGAACCGCCCGACCGAACCGAGGGTGAAATAGGCCCCGCCAAAACCTGCGACCATGCCCGCGAGCGTGACATGCAGATAGCGCGTCCAGTAGACGTCGACACCGAGCGTATCGGCGGCGCGCGGGTGTTCGCCCACGGCCCGCGCCCTGAGACCGCCCTTGGTGTGGAACAGGTAATAGGTGGCGATCGCCACCAGTATCAGGGCGCCGTAGACGAAGATGTTCTGGCTGAAGATCATCGGCCCCAGCACCGGGATATCCGACAGGACCGGGATCTCGATCCTGCGGAACACCTCGGCATTGTTCATCCAGCGGTTTTCGGCGAAGACTTGGCTGGTCACGTAGCTGGTCAGCCCCAGCACGAAGAGGTTGATGACCACCCCGGCAATGATCTGGTCCATTCGGAAGGTCACCACCAGGGCCGCGAGCATCAGCCCGAACATGCCGCCGATGGCGACGGCGGCGACGAGGCCGATCCAGGAGCCGAGCAGCGATCCCATCAGTGCGCCGGTGAAAGCGCCCGCAAGCAGCATCCCCTCGATGGCGATGTTCACCACCGCGACCCGCTCCGACAGCACGCCGGCCAGCCCGCCCAGCGCGATCGGCACGGCGCGCACCATGGTCTCCGAGAGCATACCGGTGAGGTTGAAGCTCTTGCCCGCATCGGCCCAGACCAGGAAGGCCATGACCGCGATGCCGAGCCCGATGCCGACGAAAATCGTCGCCCAGCGCCCGCCGCCGCGCA
>JAGRMP010000177.1:1227-7283 GCA_020441225.1 Maritimibacter sp.
TCGCGCGGCCCGGTGAGCTTGAAGGTCGCAACCTCGCCCGGGGCGACGTCGAGCACGAACAGGACGAGCACGGCGAGGACAAGCAGGACCACGCCGGTCACCCGCGCCCGGATTCTGCCGGAACCTTCGAGCTTCTGCTGCTCGAGAGAGGCGGTTGTAATATCGGTCATGTCACTTGCCCCCCTTGGTCGACCTGGCAAAGCCCCACGGGAAGATGGCCCGCACGAGCAGCGGCGCGGCGATGAAGACGATGATCAGCGCCTGGATGATCGCAATGAGGTCGATCGAGACCCCGGCGTCCACCTGCATCTGCCGTCCGCCCGCTTCGAGCCCGCCGAAGAGGATGCCCGCAAACAGGATGCCCACGGGGTGCGACCGGCCCAGGAGCGCGAGCGCAATGGCGTCGAAGCCGATGCCGGCGGAAAAGCCGGGGCTCGCCCGGCCGAGCACACCCTGCACCTGCGCCGCGCCCGCGAGCCCGGCGAGCGCGCCCGCAGTGGCCATGGCGAGCACGATGATGAGGCCCGACTTCATCCCCGCATAGCGCGCCGCGTCGGGGTTGGCGCCCGAGGCGCGGAAGGCGAAGCCGATCTTCGAGCGGAACAGGAGCCACCAGACGAAGGCCACGGCCAGCAGCATCAGGAACAACCCGGCATGGAGCCGCAGGTTGGGATCGATCCAGTCGAGCAGCTTCGGCAGTTCGCCCGCGGGGGGCACCGATTTCGAGATCGGGTCGGACCGGCCCTCTTTCTGGATGTAGGGCTGGCGCAGCAGATAGACGAGGATCTGGAAGCTGGTGAGGTTGAGCATGATCGTCGAGATCACCTCATGCGCACCCGTGGTCGCCTTGAGGATCCCGGCGATGGCGGCGTAGAGCGCGCCGATCACCGCGCCCGCCGTCAGCGAGAGCAGCATCAGCACCGGAAACGGCAGGCCCGGGAAACTGAACGAGAAGATCGCCGCCGCCATGCCGCCCATCAGAAGCTGGCCTTCGGCGCCGATGTTGAACAGACCGGCGCGGAAGCCGAGGCCCAGGCCGAGCCCCGCCAGCACCAGCGGGATTGCCGCCGTCAGCGTCTCCGAGACCGCGTTGAGCGAGCCGAAGGAGCCGACGCCGAGCGCGACGAAACTGCGCCCGATGGTGGCGATGTCGACCCCGGTCGCGAGCATGATGAGCGCGCCGAGCACCAGCGCCGCGACCACCGCAAAAAGCGGCACGATCACCAGGTCCTCGAAATTTTCCCGGCTCTGGGTCGCGCGCACCAGGAGCTTGCGGCCGGCGTCGTCCAGCTCGCGTTTTGCAATCGTCGATGTCATGCGGCTGCCTCCCCACCTGTCGCCCCGGCCATGGCAAGCCCGATCTGGTTGCGATCCGCCTTGCCGCCGGTGTTGTCGAATTCCGCCACGATCCGGCCGTCGAACATCACCAGGATGCGGTCGGAGAGCCCCGTGATCTCGTCCAGCTCGGACGAGACGATCAGCACCCCGTCGCCCTCGTCGCGGCTTTCGACGAGGCGTTTGTGGATATACTCGATGGAGCCCACATCCACACCGCGGGTGGGCTGGCTCGCCACCACCAGACGGGTCTGGCGTTCAAGCTCGCGCGCCACCACCATCTTCTGCTGGTTGCCGCCCGAGAGCGCGCCGCCCGGCAGGAACACGCTCGGCGTCCGCACGTCGAAATCGACGCAGAAGGCGGCCGCCGTTTCCTGCACCCGGGGCCAGTTGATCGAGCCCATCGGCGCGGCATAGGCCGGGTCGTAATAGGAATTGAGCGCCATGTTCTCGGCGATGGTGAAGGTATCGACCATCCCCATCCGGTGGCGGTCCTCCGGGATATGCGCCATGCCGCGGAAGTGGCGGTCGCGCACGCTGGCGGTGCTGATGTCTTCGCCCGCAAAGGTGAGCGTGCCCGCGGTCTGCCGCGCCAGCCCGGTGATGACCTCGACCAGTTCGGTCTGGCCATTGCCCTGGACCCCGGCGATGCCCACGATCTCGCCCGACCGCACGGTGAAGGACACGCTGTCGAGCACCTTTTCATCCGTTTCGTCGAGCAGGGTCACCCCCTGGAGCCGCAGCATTTCCTCGCCCGGCTCCGCAACGGCCTTGTCGACGGTAAAACTCACCGGGCGGCCGACCATCATCTCGGCGAGCTTTTCCTCGTCGAGCTGTTTCGGATCGCCCTCGCCGGTAATCTCGCCCTGGCGCAGCACGCTGACCCGGTCGGAGATTGCCAGGATCTCGTGCAGCTTGTGGGTGATGAAGACGATCGCCTTGCCGGCGGCCTTGAGCGAATTGACGATGCCGAAGAAATCCTCGACCTCCTGCGGCGTGAGCACCGCGGTCGGCTCGTCCAGGATCAGCACATCGGCCGCGCGGAACAGCACCTTGAGGATCTCGACCCGCTGCTGGATGCCCACGGGCAGGTTCTCGATCAGCTCGTCGGCGGGCACGCGCAGCCCGTATTTCTCGTTGATCTCGTTGACCTGGGCGCGCGCCTTCTTGAGGTCGAGATAGCCGAGCTTGCCGGTGGGCTCGACGCCCAGCACCACGTTCTCGGCCACGGTAAAGACCGGCACGAGCATGAAATGCTGGTGCACCATCCCGATGCCCGCTTCGATCCCGTCGCCGGGACCCTCGAACACCACCGGCTTGCCGTCGATCAGGATCTCGCCTTCGTCGGGGGAATAGAGCCCCGAGAGGATGTTCATCATCGTCGACTTGCCGGCGCCGTTCTCGCCGAGGAGCCCGAGCACCTCGCCGCCGCGGATCGTCAGGTTGACATTATTGTTGGCCACCACCGGGCCGAAGCGCTTGGTGATCCCGCGCAGTTCGACATCCATGAGCTGTCCCCGGATTCTGGCACGCCCGAAACGCCCGCTAGGGTTTCAGAGGGGAAAGCGCGCCCGTCAAAATGGGTCCCGCCGCCGGAGCGCCCGGCGGCGGGAAAGATCGGATCACATCCCGAAGGTGATCGAGCCGTCGATGATGCCGGCCTTGATCGTTTCGATCTCGGCCTTGAGTTCGGCCGGAACGGCGTCTTCGAAGCTGTGGAACGGCGCGAGGCTCACACCGTCATTGGCGAGGGTGCCGACGACCACGCCGCCTTCGAACTCGTCATTCATGACCTGTTCGATGACCTGCTGCACGGTCGAATCCATCCGCTTGAGCACCGAGGTCAGGTAGACATGGGCTTTTTCGCTGTCGGTGAGCGCCTGGTCCGCATCGACGCCGATGATCTTGAGCGCATCGACGCCCAGCTCGTCGGCGAGCGCGGCCGAGCCGAGGCCCACGGGGCCGGCCACCGGCATCACGATGTCGGCGCCTTCGTCGTAGAGGTTCTGGGCAAAGGCGCGGCCGTCGTCCAGCGAGTCGAAGTTGCCGGTGAACAGGCCTTCCTTCGATTCCGGGTTCCAGCCGAGCACGGTCACTTCGGTGCCCTTCTGTTCGTTGTAGTAGTTGGCGCCGTGGACGAAGCCGTCCATGAACACGGTCACCGGCGGGATGTTGATGCCGCCGAAGGTGCCGAGCACGCCGGTTTCGGTCATGCCGGCCGCGAGGTAGCCGGCGAGGAAGGCGGCCTGTTCGGTGGCGAAGACCTGGCCTTCGACATTCGGGATGGTCGGGTCATAGGCGAAGTCGACGATCGAGAATTTCTGGTCGGGGTTCGCATTCGCGGCGTTGGCTGTCGCATCGCCCATCAGGAAGCCGACGGTGATGATCACGTCGCACTCACCGCCGAGCAGCGAGTTGAGGTTGGCCTCGTAGTCCGACTCGGCCTGAGATTCGAGGAACCGGCCATCGATCCCGTGCGCTGCCATCGCGTCTTCGACACCCTTCCACGCGGTCTGGTTGAACCCGGCGTCGTCGATGCCGCCGGTGTCGGTCACCTGGCAAGCGGTGAAAGCCGAGGCGGCCGTCACCGAGCCCGCGACCATCGCGGCAGCAAGGCCGATCTTGGAAAGAAACGTCATGTGAACCTCCATGTCACACCGCGCCGATGAGAACGCGCGGCTTTCTGGTATAGACCCGCAATAGGATAGAGCCGCGTCCGTCGGACGCGATTCCCCCTGCGGCCATGCCGGAGCTTAGCATGGGGTTTTCGGAAGGTGTTGGCGGAAATCGACATTCCCCGACTTTTTGACCCAACGTTCAAAAAATCAGCACAATAGAAGCGCTTGTGACCCCCGGTTGCGCTCCGCCACGGTGCGAACGCCGTGCGATGACCGTGCGAACACCGTGCGATCGGGCTTGCCGGGAGCCCTGCCGCGCGTGCATCCTGTCGCCATGACCGACGCCAATGCCGAAGCCGACCGCTGGCTTGCCGAGAATTTTCCCGACTGGGTGCGCGCGCTCGAACCCCGGGTCGAGGCGATGGCCTGTACCGGGGTGATCCTGTCGATGCCGGTCACGGCGGCGATCCTGCGCCCGGGCGGCCAGGTCGCGGGACAGGCGCTGGCGAGCTTCGCCGAGACCGCCATGGTGATTGCCTGCGCGCGGCATTTCCGCGAATTTCGCCCGGTCGAAACCCTTACCCTGGACCTGCAATTCCTCCAGCCCGCCGAGGGCACCCGGATCACCTGCATGGCGGCGCTGGTCCGGCCGGGCAAGACGCATATCTTTACCCGCGCGGTGCTCACCGCCGATCCCTCCGGCAAGGACGTCGCCGCCGCGACGGCGACCTTCGCCGTGGTTTGACGGCCCTTGGCCTCACCGGTGGAGTTCCGTGAAACCGATACCCCCGAAAAGGTGAAGGCGGCCCCGCGAACGGGACCGCCTCCGAGGTACGACCGGCTTGGAGAGGGCCGGCTATTCCTGAATGACGATGTAGGTGTCTTCCTTGCCCGTCGCGAAGACGGTCTGGTAGAGTTCCTCGGCATTGCCGACTTCGAGACGGATGCACCCGTGCGAGGCGCGGCTGCCCAGCGCGTAGGTGTCGAAGGTCGCGTGGATCGCGTAGCCCTGATGAAAGAAGATCGCCCAGGGCATCGGCGCGCCGCCGTATTGCCGCGAGCGGTGATTCGGGCTGAACCAGGTCGGCTGATAGGTGCCCACGGGCGTGTCGTAGCCCCAGGCCCCGGTGGAGACCGGCCAGTTGAACAGCCGCCGGCTGCCCTGCATCACGGTCATTTCCTGGTCTGATTTGTCGATCCGGATCACGATCTGGTCGGATCGGCCGGACGTCGACAGCCGTTCGGTCGCTTGCGCCCCTGTCGCAAGCACCGCCACGCCCGCAAGGGCGGGCGCAATGGCCTTCATAACAATGTTCATTTTGGCAGACTTTTTTGTTGCAGACTTTGGTTACCCCGAGTCGCAAGGGTACAGTCCAATTTTCAAAAATCAACTAATAAGGCGAATTTTAGGCATTGGAAACAATACCGTTGTCCAGGTGCAATATGCGATCCATGCGCCCCGCAAGCTCGAGATTATGGGTCGCGATCAGGGCCGAAAGCCCGGTCTCGCGCACCAGCTCCATGAGGGTTTCGAAGACCGTGTCCGAGGTCGCCGGGTCGAGATTGCCGGTGGGCTCGTCGGCGAGCAGCAGTGCGGGCGCGTTGGCGAGCGCGCGACAGAAGGCCACCCGCTGCTGTTCCCCGCCCGACAGCGCCGCCGGGCGGTGCGTAGCCCGGGCGCCGATGCCGACCCGGTCGAGCAGCATTTTCGCCCGCTCCCGCGCCGCCCCCTGCCCGGCACCGTTCGCGAGCTGCGGCAGGACCACGTTTTCAAGCGCGGTGAACTCGGGCAGCAGGTGGTGAAACTGGTAGACGAAGCCGACCTTTTCGCGCCGCACCCCGGTCCGCGCCCGGTCGGACGCGCGGGTCATGTCCGTGCCCGCGATCGCCACCGTGCCGCGATCGGGCGTGTCGAGCAGGCCGGCGATGTGCAGGAGCGTCGACTTCCCCGCCCCCGACGGCGCGACCAGGGCGACGACCTCGCGCGGCGCGAGGTCGAGCGAGCAGCCCGAGAGCACCCGCACTTCGCCGGGGCGGCCGCGGTTGTACACCTTTTCCACGCCGTCGAGCGCCAGCACCGGATCATTCATAGCGCAGCGCCTC
>JAGRMP010000178.1 GCA_020441225.1 Maritimibacter sp.
GCAAATACGCCAACAAGGTGATGCGGGCGCGGATCGTGGCCCAGGCCGTCGCTATCGCGCTGATCCTGCTCTACGTCACCCTGCGTCGGGGCGGCTGACCATGGTGGTGCTCAACAAGATCTACACCCGCACCGGCGACGGCGGCGATACCGCGCTCGGCGACATGAGCCGGACGCCCAAACATGCCGCGCGGGTCGAGGCCTATGGCACCGTCGACGAGCTCAACGCCACCGTCGGGCTTGCGCGGCTCCATGCCGACGACCAGACCGACGCGGCACTCGCGCTGATCCAGAACGATCTGTTCGATCTCGGGGCCGATCTCTCGCGGCCCAACCTGGCCGGGGACGATGACGCCGGCTACCCGGTCCTGCGCATGGTTGCGCCGCAGGTGGACCGGCTGGAAGCCGAGATCGACGCGATGACGGTGGTGCTCGAACCGCTCAGGAGCTTCATCCTGCCCGGCGGCACGGCGCTGTCGGCGCATCTGCACCAGGCCCGCACCGTGGCGCGGCGGGCCGAGCGCTGCGCGACGCGGCTGGCCGAGGCCGAGCCCGGCGACGTCAACGGTGCCGCGATCCGCTATCTCAACCGGCTGTCCGACTGGTTGTTCTGCGCCGCGCGCATGGCCAACGACCAGGGCCGGGCCGACGTGCTATGGGTACCGGGCGCGAACCGGTAGGATGGGTCTGTGGGGCCGCAAACCCCTCATCCCCGATGGGGAGGCGCATTGGGTAGCAGAGACCTGCGCCAGCTTCGTGCGGCGTTTCGGCACCGATTGGAGCGCAAGTCGCCGTTTGATCCTGCCCACTCGCAGCTTCTTCGACGCGCCGAAAGGCCGTGACCACGCCGTCGCGCTGGAGGTTTTCGCACAGATCAAGGCCCATATGGGGCTCGGCGACGACTGGCCGGTCCGGCTCGAACCGCAGGAGGCCGCGCCCCGGCCCATGGCGTTGGGCGACACGGTTCTGGTACAGACCGACGTCGCGCCAGTTCTGGGCACGTTTCGGGTCGACGAAACCGGCCCGCTCATCGCTTACGACCCCGACCTGCCGACGACCCCGCGCGCCTTCATCGCCACCATGGCCCATGAACTTGCGCGTTACATGATGCTCGCGATCCCCGACCCGCAAGCCACTGCCGCCGATCCGGACCTCGACGAGATTGCCACGGATATTATGGTCATCGCCGCGGGCTTCGGCGTCATGAGCCTCGAGACCGCATTCAGCGCGGAAAGCTTCGGCGACACGTTCGCCCAGGGCTGGCAGGTCTCTCGGCGGGGCTATATCTCGCCCGAAGTCTCGGCTTTCGCGCTTGGGCTGTTTCTCAGCCGCCACAGCATTCCGCTCGATGACCTCCGCGCCCATCTCGCCCCGGCCAACGTCAAGCGCCTGAAGCGCGCGCTGGCCCAGATCGATGCCGATCCAGCGCTCGTCGATCCCGACGCCACGGAGCATTGACCCGCGCCTACGAGGGGTGAAGCGGCTTCCCCCGGCCCCTAATCGGGCGGCTGCCACAGCTCGATCGGGTTGCCTTCGGGATCGTGGATGCGGGCGAAACGGCCCAGCCCCTCCATCTCCTGCTCATGGCTCACCGCGATGCCCGCGGCCTTGAGGTCTGCGAGCAGGCCCGCGAGATCGTCGGTGCGGAAATTCAGCATGACCTGGCGGTCGGCGGGGAAATAGTCGGTGTCGGCCGCGAAGGGCGCGAACACCGTGGGCCCGGCCGCCTGCGTCCAGACCGGGCTGTCCATGTCGGTGGGGGCGGGATCGATGCCGAGATGGGTCTCGTACCAGGCCGCCAGCGCTTCCGGGTCACGCGCCCTGAAAAACACGCCCCCGATCCCCGTCACCTTTGCCATTGCGTCCTCCGTGCCGGTGGTGTCGCCCCAGCCTAGACCGGCCGCGCCGCGCCGCCGGTCACGTTCGCGTGGGGCCGCCAGCCCGTTATCGCTAACCCCGCTTTTGCAGCCAAAACGCGGAGCGACGGCGCAAGAATGCGTCGCTTTTGCATTGTTCTGCGGGTGCAAAGGCCGCTAAACAGGCTCCCAAACTGACCGCCCGCCGCCGACCCTGCGGGCTTGCCAATGGGAGAGACACGCCAATGAAGGTGCTTGTACCTGTGAAGCGGGTGATCGACTACAACGTGAAGGTCCGCGTGAAGGCGGACGGCAGCGGTGTCGATCTTGCCAATGTGAAGATGTCGATGA
>JAGRMP010000179.1 GCA_020441225.1 Maritimibacter sp.
TCGGGGTTCGGGCAGGCGCGCTGCTATTCGGCTGGACCCTGCCGGCATACCGGTCTCGCGAAGGGCGGCCAACGGATCCATAGCATGCGGCGCCCCGGGGAGCCGTTTTGTGTCGAGCGGACATGATTTGGATTGATACGCCGTCTATTCCGCATCTACTATTTCCGCCCAATCCAACTTGACACCATATTCTAAGATTTGCTATGTAAAACCTAATGATATCAGGTTCTTAGCCGGGAATCCTACCACCCCAGCCATGTTTCAAAAAATGGATACGAAGGCACTCGCTTCGGTTTTTCGCGCGGGTGGGCGCCTGCGACATGGTGCACCCGCATATCGCGGCGGCTTGCGTGCCATCGACCCGCGGGTTCGGGATCTCGCGCTCCTATGCTCGGCTGTCGAAGCCAGGGCGACCGCGGCGGGGCGGGGTTTCGAGCGGTCGGAGGTTTCTCGGGCGGCCCTGCGTCCTGTCCGGCCGCCCGCAGGAAAGACGGCGCGGTGCCTGGACCCAGGCCTTCTTCGGTCGCGCGCGCTCCGGCGAACGTCGGCAGAACGGGGATCTTCCCTGAAGGCGGTCCTTGTGGTGGCCGCGAGACGTCCGGGCGGACGGGCCAGATGCCAGGCGTAGAATTCCTGCGCCCTCGGTCCCCGGCACGACCGATGCGCCGGGTCATGTGAAAGAGAGCTTTCTCCGGTGGGTCAAGACCTGAACAGGAGGGCGGAGTCGCGGGCGGATCTGGCCGTGCGGGGGGCCTCCGCGCGGGCGTCGCCGAGGATGACGGCGGCGTCGCGAAGGGTGGAGAACCCTTTGCTGTCGGTCGGGCACCAGCCTGTGCCATCCGTCAAACCGGCCGCGACCGCGAGCGGGCCTGCGTTTCTTGGCGGAACGAAGTTGACGACGTCCGCGACGAGCGCCCCGGCGTCCGTCTCAAGGCGACCGCGGTCGACATCGACGGACAGGACAACGCCGCCGGAGCCGGGTCTGTGCCAGGAAAGAGTCTGTGCAGGCGCCGCGAGGGTGCCGAGCGCCGCCGTCCGCAGGCTGTCGTCGCGCGCGGCGTCGAGCACGGTCAGACGGGCGTCAGGACGGGCCGTGCGCAGGTCGTGGAGGCGGGCAAGCGCAACCTGTGGGTGGCTGACGTCGCGCGGCAACCGCAGGACCACGTGACCGCCCTCGGGCATTGCGGCGAGCTGCGCCGCCAGGCGGGCGGCTTCCCGGTCGGACCCCCAGGCGGCCGGCCAGCGGTGGCGGGTGCGGGCGTCGAGGCCGGGGATGGGCTCGGCCCGGGCCGCGGTGCCGGGAGCGAAGACCACCCTGTCGTAGGCGAGGCGGCGGCCCGAGAAGAGCTCGAGCCGGGCCGCGTTCCAGTCGACGGCCGCGACCTCGTCGACCACAACATCGACACCGGCCGTTTTCAGCGCGTCGAAATCCGTCAGCTGTCCCGTCTGGACGAAGGCGCCCGCCGCGCGCCGGCCAAGCCGGGTCGGATCCCATTCGATCAGCGTCACGGCGGCCTGGCCGGAGGTACGGAGCACCAGCGCCGCTTGCGCCCCGGCCACCCCGCCGCCCACGATGACGACATGGTCGGGCCAACGGGTCCGGTGGGCCAGGAGCCCGACGGAGGCGGTGCCCGCGACACCGGCAAGGAGAGAAGCCGCGAAGGCGCGGCGGGTCATCATGCGGTCGTTCATCGCTTTTTCTCCAGGAGTTCAGCGTCGGGATGGATCGGGCGGTAGATCTCGACGCGGTCGCCGTCCTTCACCGGCTTGTCGAGTTTGGCGAGGGTGCCGAAGATACCGACGCGGTTGACCGTGAGGTCGATCTCGGGGAAATCCTCGAGGATGCCGGAGGCGTCGATCACGTCCTGCACGGTCGCGCCGTCGTCGATTTCGAACCGCTGCCAGACCTGCGCGGTCGGCTTCACATAGGCGATCCCGACGTTCATTGGGCCTCTCCTTCCGGCTCCGGCGCGAGCACGCCGACGGCGGTGAAGGCGCGAAGCTGCGCGCCGGTGACGGTCTGGACGTCGCCGTTCGTGCGCCGGTCGAGCACCGCCTTGAGGGCGAGCAGGCCGCCGAGGGCGATGAAGCCGCCCGGCGGCAGAATCAGGAGAAGAAACCCGGGGTAGTCGGGGAACACGGTGATCTCGAGAAAGCCGAACGCCGGGCCGAGCAGCACGTGGGCACCGGCGAAGAGCGTGCCGGAACCCAGGATCTCGCGCAGGCCGCCGAGGACCATGAGGGCGAGGGTGAAGCCGAGCCCCATCGTCAACCCGTCGAAGCCGGCCGCCAGCACGCGGTTGCGCGACGCGTAGGCTTCGGCGCGACCGAGGATGGCGCAGTTGGTCACGATCAGCGGGATGAACAGGCCCAGCACCTTGTGGAGGTCGTGGAGCCAGGCGTTGAGCGCCATGTCGACCACGGTCACGATGGTGGCGATGATGAGCACGAAGGCGGGGATGCGGACCTCCGGCGTGATCCAGCTGCGGAACGCCGAAATGGCGATGCCCGATGCGATCAGCACCGCCGTGGTTGCGAGCCCCATCCCGAGGCCGTTGGTCGCCGTGCCGGTGACCGCGAGCAGGGGGCAGAGCGCGAGCAGCTGGCCGAAAACCACGTTGTTGGACCATAGCCCGTCGCGGGCGATCTTGGCGAAATCGGTGCGCGGGCGGGGCGGGGTCGCGGTCTGCGGAACGTCGGTCATGGCGTGGTCTCCATAGGCGCGAGCAGGGCGTCTCGGTTGCGCGCGAAAAGGGTCAGGCCGCGGTGGACCGTGGCCACCACTGCGCGCGGCGTGATGGTCGCCCCGGAAAACTGGTCGAATGTGCCGCCGTCCTTGCTGACCTTCCAGCTTTCGTCGGCGGTGTTGGACAGGGATTTGCCGGTGAAATTCTCGATCCAGAAGGATTTGGCGGCTTCGATCTTGTCGCCGAGGCCGGGGGTTTCGGCATGCGCCAGAACCCGCGCGCCAAGGATCTCGCCGTTCGGATCGATCCCGATCAGGACCCGGATGGCGCCGCCGTAGCCGTAGCCGGTGAGTTCGAGCGCGACGCCGGTTACCTGGCCCGCCTTCGCCCCGATGTGCACGGGCAGTACGCCTTCGACCGGGTCGTCGATCTCGCGCAGCGTGGCGGCGGGGTCGTTGGTGTAAAGCTCGGGCGGCAGCACCTGGTCGAGCGAGGCGAGCAGGTCTTCGGTGGCGCGCGCGGCGATCGGGTCGCGCGTGAAGGTGTCGGAGAGCGACAGGATCAGCGCGGTGGCGAGGGCGAAGCCGCCGAGGATCAGCCCATGCGCCAGCGGCGAGGCGCGCAGCGCGGCAAGGCGGCCCCGGGCCGGCGCGCGGGTGGCGGCTTCGGTGGGAAAAAGGCCGTCCATCATCGGCGTTCTCCGATCTCGAGGGGCTTGCCGGACCGGGTGCGCCCGAAGATGCGCGGACGCACATAGGTATCGATCAGCGGGGTGCAGGCGTTCATCAGAAGGACGGAGAAGGCCACGCCTTCGGGGAAGGCGCCCCAGCTGCGGATCACGAAGATGAGCGTGCCGATGCCGACGCCGTAGATCGCCCGTCCCATCGGCGTGGTGGGGGATGTGACGTAGTCGGTCGCGATGAAGAAGGCGGCCATCATCGCGGCGCCGGAACTGAGGTGCAGGGTCGCCGGCGGGAAATGCGCCGGGTCGATGAGGCGGGCGAGGGCGGCCCAGGCGAACAGCGCGCCCAGGACCGCGAGCGGGATGACCGGCGTGATGATCCGCATGAGGATGAGGACGATGCCGCCCGCGAGCAGGAGGGCCGCGCTGATCTCGCCGAGCGAGCCCGCGGTGTGACCGTAGAACAGGCCTTCGACCGGGCCGATCTCGGCCAGCAGGGTGGCCATCGGCGTGCCGGCATCGAGCCCGCTTTGAAGGTGCCCGAGCACCGAGGCGGACGAGACCGCGTCGACCGGGACATGCCCGCCGAAGGTGATGCCAAGGGAGGCCATGAACCCGGGATGGGCGGCCATCCCGAGGGGCGCGACCCAGGTGGTCATCTGCACGGGGAGCGCGATGAGCAGCATCGCGCGCGCCACCATCGCCGGGTTGAACAGGTTCTGGCCGAGACCGCCAAACAATTGTTTGCCAATAACAATGGCAACGAAGGCGCCGAGGAGGCCGACCCACCAGGGCGCCCAGGGCGGCAGGGTCATGGCGACGATCCAGCCGGTCAGGATCGCCGAACCGTCACTGGCAAGGCGCAGCACCGGCCGACCGGCGATCCAGAGGCTCAGGACCTCGAACCCCCAGGCGGACAGGACCGTGACACAGAACAGGAACACCGCGGGCCAGCCGAACTGGTAGAGCCCGAACCCGGTGGCGGGCAGCAGGGCCACCATGACCATCAGCATCGTGCGCGGCACGTTGAAGATCGAGTGCACATGCGGCCCGGAGACAACCTTTGGCTGGGTCATGCGGCGGTCTCCCCACTGGCGTCGGCCGCCTTTCTCGCGGCCATCTCGGCCTTGCGTTTGGCCATCGCGGCGCGCTTGGCCTCGGCGATGGCGGCCTCGCGGGCGGCGCGCGCCTCGGTCAGGCGTTTGGTCTCTTCCTGCTGATGCTTGCGCCCCTGTTTCTCGGCGAGCTTGCCCTTGGCGTAGCCGAACCCCTGCACCAGCGGGATGCTCGACGGACAGGTGTAGGAGCACGACCCGCAGGCGACGCAATCCATGAGGCCGATGTCGACAGCGCCGTCGAGATCGCCCGCCTGGATCTTCATGTTGAGCTCGAAAGGGGTGAGGCCCACCGGGCAGACCTGGACGCAGGAGGCGCAGCGGATGCAGGGCATCGGCGCCTTCGTGTGGGCCTCGTGCCGCGACAGGGCAAGCACCCCGTTGGTGCCCTTGACCACCGGAACCCGTGGGTTGTCGATCGGCAGGCCCATCATCGGGCCGCCCAGAAGCAGCCGTTCCGGTTCGCCGACGAAGCCGCCGCAATGCTCGATGATCTTGGCCACCGGGGTACCAACGAGGACCCGCACGTTGGCCGGGCGCGCCACCGCCTTGCCGGAGACCGTGACGACGCGGGAGATCAGGGGCTCGCCGTAGCGCACCGCCGCGTGCACCGCCTGGGCGGTGGAGGCGTTATGGACGACGATGCCGAGCTCGGCGGTGAGCGCGCGCGCCGGGGTTTCCTTGCCCGTGACCGCCTGCACCAGATGCTTTTCCGAGCCCATCGGGTAGAGGGTCGGCACCACGTTGACCGAGAGATCGGCGTCGAGGATGCGGCGAAAACGCTGCATCATCGATATGGCCTCGGGCTTGTTGCTCTCGATGGCGATGATGACCCGGGTCACGCCGAGCGCCTTGGCCATGATCGCCGCGCCATCGGCCACCTCCTCGCCGTGCTCGCGCAGGAGGCGGTCGTCGGCTGTCAGGTAGGGTTCGCATTCGGCGCCGTTGATGATGAGTGTGGTCAGGTCGTATTTCTGCCCGAGGGTCAGCTTGACCGACGCGGGGAAGGTGGCCCCGCCCATGCCGACGATCCCGGCCTCCGCGACCCGGGCGGCGATCTCGTCGGGCGTGGCCTCCTCGGGGCGCAGGCGGGCGAGATGCGGGCCCCAGGTGTCGTTGCCGTCGGGTTTGATCGTGACGGTGGGGACCGGCAGGCCGGAGGGGTGCGGCGCCACGAACTGGCCCACCGCGATCACCTCGCCCGAGGTCGGCGCATGGATATTGGCCGAGATCGGCCCCCGGGCCTTGCCGATGAGCTGGCCTTTCAGCACGGCGTCGCCGCGCGCGACGAGGGGCTCGGCCGGCGCGCCGATATGCTGCTGGAGCGGCACGCGGATGATCGAGGGGATCGGCATCGTCTCGATCGACAGATCCGCTGTCAGGAACTTGCGGGTCTCGGGGTGCACCCCGCCCCGGATGGTGAAGAGCTGCCTGGGGTTGAGGAGGGCGGCGAAGGAAAACCCGCTCATTGCGTCACCTCCAGGGCCGGTTGTGCCGGACGCTCCCAGTACCAGCCGCGCAGGGTCTGCGGCTTGTCGCGCAGGATGATCGCTTCGGTCGGGCAGACCTCGACGCAGGCGTTGCAGCCGGTGCAGGCATCGGGGATGACGTTGTGGATCTGCTTGGCGGCGCCGACGATGGCGTCGGTCGGGCACCGCTTGAAGCATTTGGTGCAGCCGGTGCAGTGGTCTTCGAACACGAAGGCGATCTGCGGGACGATGTCGTCGGCGCCGGACAGATCGCCCGGCTCCTGCCCGGTGAGCGCGGCGAGGTCTTCGATCAGGTCGCGCCCGCCCGGCGGGCAGACCGTGATCGGGACCGAGCCTTCGGCGATACCGGACGCGGCGGCCGCGCATCCGGCCAGGCCGCACTGGCCGCAGTTGGTCCCCGGCATCAGCGCGTTGATCTCTTCCAGGATCGGCGGCGTATCGACGTGGAACTTCCGCGCGGCAACGCCGAGGACCGAGCCGAGGCCGACACCTAGGGCGGTCATGGAGAGGGCGGCTGCAAGCATTGCTGTCTCCTATTGGGCCACGAGGCCGGAGAAGCCCATGAACGCCATCGACAGGAGGCCCGCGGCGATGAAGGCGATGGGGGGGCCGGCGAAGGGGGCGGGGACGGCAAGCTGGGCGAGCTTCTCGCGCATGCCGGCGAAGATCACGAGCACGAGGGCGAAGCCTGTCGCCGAGCCGAAGCCGTAGAGCAGGCTCTGGGCGAAGTTGTGCGCTTGCTGGATGTTGAGGAGCGCCACGCCCAGCACGGCGCAATTGGTGGTGATGAGCGGCAGGTAGATGCCGAGCGCGCGGTAAAGCGCCGGGGCCATCTTGCGCATCACCGTCTCGGTGAACTGCACGATGGCGGCAATCACCAGGATGAAGCTGAGGATCCGCAGAAAGCCGAGGCCCAATGGCACCAGGATCGCGGTTTCGACGACCCAGGAGGCGGCGGCGGCGAGCGTGAGGACGAAGGCGGTGGCGAGCCCCATGCCGACGGCGGCGTCGACATTGCGCGACACGCCCATGAACGGGCAGAGGCCGAGGAATTTGACCAGCACCACGTTGTTCACGAGCGCGGTGCCGAGAAGAATGAGGAAGAAGTCCTGCATATCGAAGGTCTCCATCTGTGCCGCAAACGCGAGCGGGGCCGTCGGGAGAGAACCAGCAAGATCCGGGCCAAGCGCGCGCACCGGACGCCCGCGTCACCGGAACGCGCCGCCAGGCCGGGCCCCGGACTTGTCGTGTGGCAAAGCCGACATTTTGTCGGACAGGTGTTTTCCGCACCCCGCGACCGCGGGTCCGAGGCCGGAACGAGCGCCCCGGGCGCGGCCGCGCCGCCGCTTGGCACGGACCTTGCTGGACGCTTGTCAGACTGCCCCCCGTGACGGTGAGACCTTCTCGATGAACGACGACGCCCAGACCGCGACCGATGTCGCGCCACACCCAGAAGTCAGGCCGGAAGTGAGGCCCGAAACCAGGCCCGAGACCGCCACCCTGACCTTCGCCGACGTGAACCTCACGGTCACCGTGCCCGGGGGTACGCGGATCATCGACATGAGCGAAAAGGTCGGCGCCGGCATGACCTACGGGTGCCGCGAGGGCGAATGCGGCACCTGCCTCACCCATGTGATCGAGGGCAGCGAGAACCTCTCCGAGATCTCGGCGCTCGAGGCGATGGTACTCAAGGAAAACATGGCCGGCCGCCACGACAGGCTCGCCTGCCAGGCCCGCGTGCTGCGCGGCACCGTGATCGTACGCCCCGGCTGACCGGCGCGCCCAATCCTCCTCCACTGACCAGAAAGGACACCGAAATGGCCATGAAAATCGACGGGATGCTCTGCACCTCCTGCGGCGACTGCGAACCGGTCTGCCCGACGGGCGCGATCGTGCCGCACAAGGGGGTCTTCATGATCAAGGCCGATATCTGCACGGAATGCGAGCCGGACCATGACATGCCGCAATGCCTGAGCGTGTGCATGGAACCCGACTGCATCATCCCGGCGGAATAGGCCGATGGGTATGGATCATGCCCCCGACCCGACCCGCGATCTGCGCGAGACGCTCACCGTGCAGGCCGTTGCCGGCCGGCAGGTGCTGGTCGCGACGCACCGCGCCTCGGCCTGTTCGGCCTGCGCGGTCAAATCCGGCTGCGGCGCTGCGGCGCTGGCTTCGATGGCGAAGGACGACGAGTTGGTGCTCGATGTGCCCGACGGCGTGCGCGCCGCACCGGGCGACCGGGTCGTGGTCGCCCTGCCGGGGGCGGCGCTGGTGAAGGCGGCCGGGCTCGGCTACCTGTTACCGCTCGTCGTGCTGGTCGCGGCGGCCTCGGTCCTGTCCGGGCTCGGCCTGCCGGACCTCGTGGTCGGGTTCCTCGCGCTGACCTTCTTCATGGGCGCTTTCGCGCCGCTGTGGTTCGCCGAACGGCGGGAGCGCACCGCCCCGGGCTTGCGCGTCGTCGACGTCATCCCGGCCGGGCAGGGGTAATGCCCCGGGGCCGGGGGGTGTTCGCTGCCGCGGCGGCCCTGTCGGTCGCCGCGGTGCTGGCGCTGCGCCCCGGCGAAAGCGCCCAGCCCTGGCGCGAAACGCTCTATGTCTTCGGCACCCTGGTCGAGATCGAGATCCGTGGCACCGCGCCCGAGACGGCGCGGGCGGCGGGCGAAGCTGTCGCGCGCCAGCTCGACGCCTGGCATCGCGATTGGCACGCCTGGAAGCCGGGCGCGCTCGACACGCTGAACAGGGCGATCGCGAGCGGCCAGGCGGGCAGGGTGGACGACACGCTGCTGGCGGTCCTCGACGAAGGCGCGCGGCTGTCCTGCCTGTCGGAGGGCCTGTTCGACCCGGCCATCGGCAACCTGATCGCACTCTGGGGGTTCCACGAGGATATTGCGCCGACCGGCGCGCCGCCGGCGCCGGACCGGATCGAGGCGCTGCGCCGCGCCGCGCCCGACATGGGCGATCTGCGCGTCGAGGGCGGCGCGATCCTGTCCGACAACCCCGCCGTCGCGCTCGATCTCGGCGGATATGCCAAGGGTCTCGCGCTCGACCTCGCGGGCCGGATTCTGGCCGCATCGGGCATCGACAACGCGGTGCTCAACGCCGGCGGCGACGTCAACGTGCTCGGCCATCACGACGACCGGCCCTGGCGCGTGGCGATCCGCGATCCCTTCGTCTGGGGCGCGGTCGCGGCCATCGACATGGGCGGCGGCGAAGTGCTCTACACCTCTGGCAATTACGAACGCTACTTCGACCACGACGGCCAGCGTTTTGCCCATATCCTCGACCCGCGCACGGGCTGGCCGGTGCAGGACGTGGTCTCGGTCTCGGTGCTCGCCGATACTGGCGCGCTGGCCGATGCGGCGGCCACGGCGCTCAGCGTGGCGGGCGACGACTGGCCCCGGATCGCCGGGCGCATGGGCGTGGACGCGGTGCTGCTCATCAACGGCGACGGCACGATGGCGGCCACGCCCGCCATGGCCGCGCGGCTCGACTGGCTCGGCGAGACCCCGGCCGCCCTCCGTCTGATCGACCCGATCCCGCCCGCGGCCGCGCCCGATTGTTCCGGCCTGCGCCGCACCCTCTGAACGGCCCCCTGACCGCCCCCTGACCGGCGGCACGAAGATTGCTGCGCAGCCCTCGGGCACATGCGTGTCCGCCTATGCAGTCACAAATGAGGTGCCACATGGCCAACATCACTTTCCGATCCGACATCATGCAAAAGGACAAGACGGTCTATGCCGTGGCCGGCAACACCGCGACGATCCTGGCGCTGGCGAAGGAGCACCACATCCCGATCCCGTTCGAATGCGGCGATGGCGATTGCGGCTCCTGTCTGATCGAAGTCACCCTGCTCGACGACAAGCCCAAGATGGGCATGGCGCTGACCGAAAAAGAAAAGGCGCGCCTGAAGGAGCTGCAGAAACTCACCGCGGAAGAGCTGGAGAACGCCGAGGTCAACGACATCCCGCCGCGCTACCGGCTGGCCTGCCAGTTCATCGCCCGCAACGAGGATGTGCTCGTGAGCTTCACCGGCACGCCGGGCGGCTCCGTTTGAGACGACCATGCCGGGATTGGACCCAGGACCCCGCCGCGATCCGGCGGGGTCTTTTTCGTTCTGGAGCGGGCCAATCCGACACAGATGCGCGTGACCGCTTGTTTTGTCGCAGATGCTCCAATCGTCGGTATCCGCGTAACGTCTTGTAAATAATAGGATTTGCCCGGTTCTCGTACTTGGCACAGACCCTGCTGATCTCTCCCTGAGCGCGGTCGCGCACCGTCTCACCCCAGTGTGAACAAACAGACCAAAGGGAATGAAACCATGAGCGAACTCCGTCAGATCGCGTTTTACGGCAAGGGGGGCATCGGCAAGTCGACCACCTCCCAGAACACCCTCGCCGCCCTCGTCGAGATGGGCCAGAAGATCCTGATCGTCGGCTGCGACCCGAAGGCGGACTCGACCCGCCTGATCCTCAACTCCAAGGCCCAGGACACGGTGCTGCACCTCGCCGCCGAGATGGGCTCGGTCGAGGACCTCGAGCTCGAGGACGTGCTCAAGGTGGGCTACAAGGATATCAAATGCGTCGAATCCGGCGGTCCCGAGCCGGGCGTCGGCTGCGCCGGCCGTGGCGTCATCACCGCGATCAACTTCCTCGAAGAAAACGGCGCCTATGACGATGTCGACTACGTCTCCTACGACGTGCTCGGCGACGTGGTCTGCGGCGGCTTCGCGATGCCGATCCGCGAGAACAAGGCGCAGGAAATCTATATCGTCATGTCGGGCGAGATGATGGCGCTCTACGCCGCCAACAACATCGCCAAGGGCATCCTGAAATACGCCAATTCCGGCGGCGTGCGCCTCGGCGGGCTGATCTGCAACGAGCGCCAGACCGACAAGGAACTGGAGCTCGCCGAGGCGATGGCCGCGAAGCTGGGCTCGAAGCTCATCCACTTCGTGCCGCGCGACAACATCGTGCAACACGCCGAGCTGCGCCGCCAGACCGTGCTGCAATACGCGCCGGATTCGAAGCAGGCCGACGAATACCGCCAGCTCGCCGAGAAGATCCACAACAACTCGGGCAAGGGCGTGATCCCGACCCCGATCACCATGGAAGAGCTCGAAGAGATGCTGATGGAATTCGGCATCATGCAGTCGGAGGAAGAACGCGAAGCCGCGATCGCCGCCTCCGAGGCCGAACTGGCGAGCTGAGCCGCCGCCCGAGACGAACCGCCGGGTGGGCTCAGGCAGCCCACCCCGATCCCGACGACCAGTGAGAGGAGCCAAAAGGATGGCCAAAGATCACGTATCCGGGCCGGAAGACTACGAAAGCCTCATCGAAGAGGTGCTCGACGCCTACCCGGACAAAGCCAAGAAACGCCGCTCGAAACACCTGACGGTGTCGACCGCCACCGAGGAAGAGCCCGACGCCACCACCGGCATCGCGTCCAAATGCGACACGCAGAAATCCAACGTCAAATCCGTGCCTGGCGTGATGACTATCCGCGGCTGCGCCTATGCGGGCTCCAAGGGCGTGGTCTGGGGGCCGGTCAAGGACATGGTCCACATCTCCCACGGCCCCGTCGGCTGTGGCCAGTATTCGTGGTCCCAGCGGCGCAACTACTACATCGGCAAGACCGGGGTCGACAGCTTCGTCACGATGCAGTTCACCACCGATTTCCAGGAAAAGGACATCGTCTTCGGCGGCGACAAGAAGCTCGGCAAGACCATCGACGAGATCAACGAGCTGTTCCCGCTGGCGAACGGTGTCACCATCCAGTCGGAATGCCCCATCGGTCTCATCGGCGACGACATCGAAGCCGTCGCCCGTGAGAAGAAGAAAGAGCACGGCAAGACCATGGTGCCGGTTCGCTGCGAGGGCTTTCGCGGCGTGAGCCAGTCGCTCGGCCACCACATCGCCAACGACGCGGTGCGCGACTGGGTCTTCGAACAGGACGAGAGCGACGCGGTCAAGTCCTACGAGCCCGGCCCCTACGATGTGAACGTCATCGGCGATTACAACATCGGCGGCGACGCCTGGGCCTCGCGCATCCTCCTCGAGGAAATGGGGCTGAACGTGGTCGGCAACTGGTCGGGCGACGCGACGCTCGCCGAGATCGAGCGCGCCCCCAAGGCCCGGCTTAACCTCATCCACTGCTACCGGTCGATGAACTACATCTGCCGCTACATGGAAGAGAAATACGACATCGGCTGGATGGAGTACAATTTCTTCGGCCCGACCCAGATCGCCGCATCGCTCCGCGCCATCGCCGCGAAGTTCGACGAGACGATCCAGGAAAACGCCGAGAAGGTCATCGCCAAGTACCAGCCGCTGGTCGACGAGGTGATCGCCAAGTTCCGCCCGCGGCTCGAAGGCAAATCGGTCATGCTCTATGTCGGCGGGCTGCGCCCCCGGCACGTGGTCACCGCTTACGACGACCTCGGCATGGTCATCGCCGGGACGGGCTACGAATTTGCCCATGCCGACGATTACAAGCGCACCGGCCATTACGTGAAGGAAGGCACGCTGATCTACGATGACGTGACCGGCTACGAGCTGGAGAAATTCATCGAGAAGATCCGCCCCGACCTGGTCGGCTCCGGGATCAAGGAAAAGTACCCGGTGCAGAAGATGGGCATCCCGTTCCGTCAGATGCACAGCTGGGACTATTCCGGCCCCTACCACGGTTACGACGGGTTCGCGATCTTTGCCCGCGATATGGACCTCGCGATCAACAACCCGGTCTGGGGCATGTACGACGCCCCCTGGGACGCCCCGGCCATCGCCGCCGAATGACGCCACGACCGGAGGGCGTGCCTCGCGCCCTCCCACCCCGACTTTCCCTCAGCCCCGGCGCGTCCCGGAATGCGGACGGCCCAAAGAAGGATCAAAGCCATGCCTCAATCGGCGGACAAGGTGCTCGACCACGCACCGCTCTTTCAGCAGCCCGAATACAAGGAGATGCTGGAGAACAAGAAGGTCAAATTCGAATGCGGCCACCCCGACGAGCTGGTGGCGGAAATCGGCGACTGGACGAAATCGTGGGAATACCGCGAAAAGAACCTCGCCCGCGAAGCCGTGACCATCAACCCGGCCAAGGCCTGCCAGCCGCTCGGCGCCGTCTTCGCCGCCCAGGGTTATGAGCGCACCATGCCCTTCGTCCACGGCTCGCAGGGCTGCGTCGCCTATTACCGCTCGCATCTCTCGCGCCACTTCAAGGAGCCGTCCTCCTGCGTCTCCTCCTCGATGACCGAGGACGCGGCGGTGTTCGGCGGGCTCATCAACATGGTCGACGGCCTCGCCAACACCAAGGCGCTCTACGACCCGGCGATGATCGCGGTTTCGACCACCTGCATGGCGGAAGTCATCGGCGACGACCTCAACTCCTTCATCCAGCAGGCGAAGCAGAAGGGCTCGGTGCCCGAAGAGTTCGACGTGCCCTTCGCCCATACACCGGCCTTCGTCGGCAGCCATGTGGACGGCTACGACAATGCGCAGAAAGGCATCCTCGAACATTTCTGGGAAAAGGGCGAGCGGGTCGCGGGCGAAACGCTCAACATCATCCCCGGGTTCGACGGCTACGCGGTCGCCAACAACCGCGAGATCAAGGCGATGCTCGACGCGATGGGGGTGGAGTTCACCTTCCTCTCCGACGTGTCCGACGTCTACGACACGCCCTCGGACGGCGAGTTCCGCATGTATGACGGCGGCACCAAGCTCGATGACGTGAAGGCGGCGCTCAACGCCAAGGCGACGCTGTCGATGCAGCAATTCTGCACCCCCAAGACGCTGGCCTATGCCAAATCGAAGGGCCAGGAAGTGGCGTCGTTCAACTACCCGATGGGCATCCAGGCGACCGACGAGTTCCTGATGAAGGTCTCGGAGCTCACCGGCAAGACGATCCCCGACAGCCTCAAGAAAGAGCGCGGCCGTCTGGTCGACGCCATGGCCGACAGCCAGGCGCATCTGCACGGCAAGACCTACGCGATCTACGGCGACCCGGATTTCGTCTACGGCATGGCGCGCTTCATCATGGAGATGGGCGGCGAGCCGGTGCATTGCCTCGCCACCAACGGCACCAAGAAATGGGCCAAGCAGATGGAAGAGCTCCTGGCCTCCTCGCCCTTCGGCAGGCAGGGCCAGGTCTGGGCCGGCAAGGACCTGTGGCACATGCGTTCGTTCCTGAACACCGAGCCCGTCGACATGCTGATCGGCAATTCCTACGGCAAATATCTCGAACGCGACACCGGCACGCCGCTCCTGCGGCTGACCTTCCCGATCTTCGACCGCCACCATCACCACCGCTTCCCGACCTGGGGTTACCAGGGCGCGCTGACGGTGCTGGTCAAGATCCTCGACGCGATCTTCGACAAGATCGACAGCGACACGATCGAACCGGGCGAGACGGACTATTCGTTCGACCTCACCCGCTGAGTATCTGGTGACATCGGTGCGGCGACCGGCGGTTCTTCCGCCGGTCGTTTGCGTGAGGGGTCAGACTTTTCCGGCCGCGAGACGCTCGGCATAGACCGCCTTGAGACGTGCGTGGAGCGTCGGCATGTCTTCGCGCGGGCGCCCTTCGAGAACCGCGAGGAGCTGGTCGAGATGGCCGTGCCAGCCGGCCAGCACGTTGAGCTGCTTGTCCCCCTGGGTCAGGCGCTTGTGCGTTGTGGTCAGCAGCACCCCATCGGCGTGGTGCTTCAGCGTGAAGGTCACTTCGCCCACGCCGAGCCAGTCGAAGGTCAGGCTCCGGAGTGCGTCGACGGCGATCATCCGGCAGGCCCCCGTATGCGGCGGCACCGGCTCGGCGCGCGGCGCGGGCGGATCGCCCATGTCGTTATTGTTCCAGGTGAGTTCGAAATCCGCGCCGGGCTCGAGCGGCATCGCGCCCGACGCCAGCCAGCTGGAACGCAGCTCGCTGTCGGTGAGATAGTCCCAGACCCGCTCCATCGTCCCGGGCAGGACCCGCTTGATGACCAGGGTCGTGGGGCCGTCGAGGGCGGCGTGGGGGTCGATTTTCGTCAGCGTGTTCATGTCTTCACTCCATTTTCTTCGGGTGGGGAGCGGACGTGCCCGCATCTCGCCCCGCGGCCTGTTCGGCCTTGAGCAGCGCTTCCAGCGTGTCGAGATGGGCGGTCCAGAACCCGGAATAGCTGTCGAGCCAGGCGTGGGCATCGGCGAGCGGGCCGGGGGCCAACCGGCAGACATGGGTCCGCCAGCGGATGTCGCGAGTGAGGAGGCCGGCCTTTTCCAGCGTCTTCACGTGTTTCGAGGCGGCGGCGAGTGAGATGTCGAAGGGCTCTGCGAGTTCTCCGACCGTCTTCTCGCCGCTTGCCAGCGCCTCCAGCATCTGACGGCGTGTACCGTCGCCCAGGGCGTGGAAGATTGTGTCGAGGGTGAGTTTTGATTCAACCATGTCGTTGATTGAACCCCATTCGAGCGGTTCAGTCAACAAGATAGTTGAATGACGAGTTTGTCGCGTCGGGTTTCCGACAATCCGAAACGGCCGGGCAGGGGCCGGCCCGCCTGCGCGCCCGGTTGGCCCGCCCCGCGCCCGTCCCGCACCTTGGCACGCTCCTTGCTGGACGTTTCCTGAACCACGGGGAGCCTGCCATGGGCGTGAACGAGAAAATCGCGGATGTGTTCGACGAGCCGGCCTGCGACACCAACCGGAACAAGGACGAGCGCCAGCGCAAGAAGGGTTGCGCCAAGCCGCTGACCCCCGGCGCCGCCGCCGGCGGCTGTGCCTTCGACGGGGCGATGATCGCGCTGCAACCCATCGTCGACGTGGCCCATCTGATCCACGCGCCGCTCGCCTGCTGGGGTAACGGCTGGGACAACCGCGGCGCGGCCTCGTCCGGGTCCGAGCGCTACCGCACCGGCTTCACCACCGACCTCACCGAGCTCGACATCGTGATGGGCCACGGCGAACGCAAGCTGTTCCGCGCCATCCGCGAAGTGATCGAGGCCGAGGCCCCGCCCGCGGTCTTCGTCTACGCCACCTGCGTGCCCGCGCTCATCGGCGACGACATCGCGGCGGTGTGCAAGGCGGCGACCGAGACCTTCGGCACCCCGGTCGTGCCGGTGAACGCGCCCGGCTTCGTCGGCTCCAAGAACCTCGGCAACAAGCTCGCGGGCGAGGCGATGCTCGACGGCGTCATCGGCACCCTCGAACCGAAGGAACTCACCCCCTACGACATCAACATCGTCGGCGATTACAACCTGTCGGGCGAGCTCTGGCAGGTCAAACCGCTGCTCGACAAGCTCGGCATCCGCATCCTCGGCTCGCTCGCGGCGGATGCGCGTTACAGGCAGGTGGCGATGATGCACCGGGCCAAGGTCACGATGATGGTCTGCTCCAAGGCGCTGATCAACGTCGCCCGCAAGCTCGAAGAGCGCTACGGCATCCCCTATTTCGAGGGCTCGTTCTACGGCATCACCGACACGTCCTACGCGCTGCGCATCATGTGCCAGGCGCTGGTGATGCAGGGGGCGGACCCCGAGCTTCTCGACCGCTGCGAAGCGCTGATCGCCGAGGAAGAGGCGAAGATCCGGGCCGCGCTCGAGGTCTACCGGCCGCGCGTCGAAGGCAAGCGGGTGCTGCTCTATACCGGCGGGCACAAGTCCTGGTCGGTGGTCGCGGCGCTGCAGGAGCTGGGCATGGACGTGGTCGGCACCTCGGTGCGCAAGGCCACCGAGGAAGACAAGGGGCGGGTCGTCGACATCATGGGCGACGACAAGCACATGTTCGACAACATGGCGCCGAGGGACATGTTCAAGCTGCTCAAGGAGGCGGGGGCCGATGTCCTCATGTCCGGCGGCCGGTCGCAATTCGTCGCGCTCAAGGCCAAGATGCCCTGGGTCGATGTGAACCAGGAAAAGCACGAGCCCTACGCCGGCTACATCGGCATGCTCGACCTCGTGCGCGCCATCGACCGCAGCGTGAACAACCCGATGTGGGACGAGCTGCGCAGCGACGCGCCCTGGGACCGGCCGCTCACCGGCGCGCCGGTGCTGCCCGCCGTCTCGGACGCCTGCCCGGTGACCGGCGTGCCTGCGGGCAGCGCGCCCCTGGTGCGGGTCTCGACCGAGCCCGCCGCCGCTGCCCTTGCCGCCGCGCCCGCCCGGATCGCCGATTTCACCTCTTCCCCAACCGATTTCGAGGATTGCTGAGATGTTCGACAGCCCGATCCACGCCGAGCCGCATGTGAAACAGGATTACCTGAGCCAGCGCGTTACCCTCGTGCCCCCCTTGCCGCCGCGCCCCTCCGAGCCCGAGGAAAGCGTGACGCAATTCCTCACCCGCCTCGCCCGGCACAGGGCAAGCTGAGATGGCGAAGCTCACCCATCCCAAACGCGCGCTCTCGACGAACCCGCTCAAAAGCTCGGCCCCGCTCGGCGCGGCGCTCGCCTATCTCGGGATTGAGAAATCGGTGCCGCTGTTTCATGGGAGCCAGGGCTGCACCGCCTTCGCCATGGTCCATCTGGTGCGCCACTTCAAGGAAGCGGTGCCGCTCCAGACCACCGCGATGAACGAGGTCTCTACGATCCTGGGCGGGGCCGATCAGATCGAGGAAGCCATTGAGAACCTGCGGAAAAAGTCTGTTCCCAAGTTCATCGGCATCGCCTCGACCGCGCTCACCGAGACCCGCGGCGAGGACGTGCCGGGGGAACTCAAGCTGATCCTCAAACGCCGCGCCGACTTTGCCGACACGAAAGTGGTCTATGCCTCGACCCCCGATTTCGACGGCGGGCTGCAGGACGGCTGGGCCAAGGCGGTCGAGGCCATCGTCACCGCGCTGGTGCCCGAGACCACCGAGCGCGACGTGCAGATGCGCCAGGTCAACCTGCTTTGCGGGTCGCACCTGACCCCCGCCGATATCGAGGAACTGGCGCGCATGGTGCGCTCCTTCGGCCTCACCCCGATCGTCCTGCCCGACATCTCGACCTCGCTCGACGGCCATGTGAACGACGATTGGTCGGGCACGTCGCTGGGCGGCACGCCGCTCGACGAGATCGCCGCCGCCGGGCGCTCGGCCTTCACCCTCGCCATCGGCGAACAGATGCGCGGCGCGGCGAAGATCATCGAGAACCGCGCCATGGTGCCCTACCGCGTGTTCCAGTCGGTGACCGGGCTCAAACCGGTCGACGCCTTCGTGCGCACCCTCATGGAGCTCTCCGGTCGCGAGGACCCGCCCGCTGGCATCAAGCGCGACCGGTCGCGGCTGATCGACGCGGCGCTGGATGCGCATTTCTTCACCGGCGGGCTCAAGGTGGCCATCGGCGCCGATCCGGACCTGTTGTTTTCGCTCTCCAATGCGCTGGCCTCCATGGGGGCCGAGATCGTCACCGCCGTGACCACTTCGCAGCACTACCCGGTCGACCGGGTCCCGGCGGACGAGGTGATCCTGGGCGATCTCGGCGACTTCGAGCGCGCCGCGGGTGCGGCCGGCGCCGATCTCCTGATGACCCATTCGCATGGCCGCCACGCCGAAGCGCGGCTGGGCAAACCGCTCCTGCGCGTGGGCTTCCCGGTGTTCGACCGGATCGGTGCGCAGGACGTCTGCCGGGTCGGCTACAGGGGCTCGCGCGCCTTTCTCTACGAGGTCGCCAACATCGTTCAATCGCAACACCACAAGGCCAAACCGGAAGATTTCGGCGCGGCCCCCATCCCAGAGGAGTTCGACCATGTCCCGCACGCTCAGGCTTGTTGACAGCGACGCGCCCGCGCCGGGGGAGACGCCCCTGCGCATCGCCATCGCCACCAACGACCTCGAAAACTTGAACGCCCATTTCGGCTCGGCCAAGAAATTTGCCGTCTACGAGGTGTGGAAGACCGGCGCGCGCTTCGTCGAGGCGCATGAGTTCGGCAAGTTCACCGAGGAAAAGGGCAGCCACGACAGCCAGGACGACAAGATCACGCCCAAGATCGAGGCGCTGGCGGGCTGTTCGCTGCTCTTCGCGCTCGCCATCGGCGGACCCTCGGCGGCCAAGGTGGTCAAGGCCGGCATCCACCCGATCAAGCGCAAGGATCCGGAACCAATTTCGGACGGTGCTGGAACAGACCCGGGTGATGCTCAACGGCACACCGCCGCCGTTCCTGCGCAAGATCCTGGGCACCTTCGACAAACCCGATTTCATGGACGAGGAGGCCTGGGCCTGATGACCCCCGAAACGATAGACGCCCCGCGCGGCGGCGAGATGGTCGAAAGCCCGTTCCTCGCGCAACTGGCCGCGGTGATCCGGGCCGAAGACAGCTACGGCCAGTGGGACGACAAGACCGATGCCGACCTTATGGCCGAGTTCATCGTCACCAGGGAGGAACGCCGCGAGATTCCGATCATCGGCGATCCCGACCCGGACGTGATGTGGCGGGTGAGCAAGTTTTACGACGCCATCGGGCTGATGATCGAAAAGCGCACCGGCCACATGGCGAGCCAGATGCAGAAGATGAGCCACGAGGGCTTTGGCCGCGTCGTGCTGATCGCCGGCAAGCTGGTGGTGGTGTCGAAGCACCTGCGCGACATCCACCGGTTTGGCTTCGAGAGCTGGGAGAAGCTCGCCGAAGCCGGCGACAAGCTGATCGACGGCGCGGTCGAGACCATCGAGACCTATCCAGACGCGGCGAAGGGCTGAGCCATGCCCGTGCGCATCGAGCCGCTGCCGGCCCCGCCGAAACCGCCGAAACCGCCCCTGGTGCTCAAGCCCTCGATGGGGCGCACCGCCGCCTCGCGCTTCCTGCGCCAGGGCCTGCTGACGAAGGGAAAATCGCAATGAGCGAAACGATTGAAGAGTTGGAAAAGCGCGTGAAGAAGCTTTCGATGCGCTCGACCGATGCCAAGATGAACCTGCACGACCTCGCGGAGGAACTGCCGACCGACTGGGACAGGATCCCCGTGGTTGCCGAGGCCACCTACGCGGTGTTCAAGGAGCTCACGGCGGCGCGCAAGGCGCTGAAAGCCGCGCGCCAGGCGGAGGCCGCGTCATGAGCCTTGTCGCCTATACCCGCGGGGGCGCGGAATATGTGCCAGAATTCCTCGTGGATATCGACGCGGAGAAATGCATCGGCTGCGGGCGCTGCTACAAGGTCTGCGGCCGGGGTGTGATGACGCTGCACGGGATGACCGAGGACGGCGATTTCGTGATGCCCGGCACCGACGAATACGACGATGTCGAGGACGAGATCATCAAGAGCGTGATGCGCCTGGTCGAACCCGACAATTGCGTCGGCTGCGGCGCCTGCGCCCGCGTCTGCCCCTCGGATTGTCAGAGCCATGCAGCCGTCGATTAGGCCGATCCTGCCGGTGCAGGCGGATGTCGTGGCGCTTTCGGCCTTCGACTTCGGCTGCATCCTCGACAAGGCCGAGGCCGAGCGCGAGGCGGGGCGGGGCGCGCTCACCGAACTTCTGGGGCTGTCCGGCGCCGAGCTCGGCGCACTGCGCGACGCCTGGGCACCGCGCCGCCCGCTCGACGATCTGCACCTGCCCGCGCCGGTGCGCCCGGCGGACGAACAGGCCATCGCCACGCTGATCCTGTGGAAGGCGGGGGTCGTGTCCTCCGAGGCGCGCTGGCTTGCCGCCATTCTCGCCCGCCGGTCGATGGAGCCCGGACACCTGTGGGAGGACCTCGGCCTGGTCGCCCGCCCGGCGCTCACCGCGCTGATCGCCCGGCACCTGCCCGGCCTCGCCCGGGCGAATGCCCAGAACATGCGCTGGAAGAAATTCTTCTACCGGCAGATCTGCTCGGACAGCGGCTTTTCGCTTTGCCTCAGCCCGAGCTGCGACGCCTGCGACGAACGCGACGCCTGTTTTGCCCCGGACTGATCCCTTCGAGTACCTGGCCGGTGCGGAAGCGGCCATTTCCAACCCGGAGGAGACCCGAGTCGCGGTGGAGCATGCCTTGCAGGTGGCCCCGCATGAGCCGGAGGTGCGGCTCGCGGCCTATCGGTTCTACTACTACAACCACGATTACGCCGAAGCCATCGAGCAGGCGGAATGGATCCTCGCCCACGCGGCGCGCTACCTCAACATCGCCGCCGACTGGCGCGACGTGGCGCCCGGGGACGCGGAGTTCTCTGTCGCGGACGAGATCCCCAGCCTCTACATGCAATCGCTCATTGCGCTGGGCTATTGCGCGGCGCGCTGCGACCGCCGGGTGCTGGCGCGCGAAGCGTTGGAACAGGCGGTGTTGCTCGACCCGTCCGACCGGTTGGGCGCGAGCTGGCTGCTGGCCCATCTCAACCGCGATTCCTCCGACGAGAGCTGACAGGCCGATGCCGCGGCACTTGGCACGTTTCTTGTCGCAAACCCTCCAATGTCGAAATCCCCTTTGTAGGCCGGATGTGGGAGGATCTCCCAAGGCGCTGGGATGAAACGAAAATCCAGCTTGGCACAATTCTTGCTGCGCCTTTTTCGAAACTCTCAACGCCGACAGGAGACAGCCATGATCGAGATCACCGAACCCGCCCGCTCCGCCATCAAGACCGCCATCGACGGCGCCGGTCAGCCCGTCGTCGGCCTGCGCCTGATGGTGCAGTCAGGGGGCTGTTCCGGCCTCAAATACGGCATGGCGCTGGAGCTTGAAGCCCAGCCTGACGACGCGGTGGTGCAGCAGGGCGAGGTGACCGTGCTGATCGACCCGGCGAGCCAGGCGCATCTGGCCGGCGCCAAGATCGATTTCGTCAACGAGCTCGGCAACACCGGCTTCGTCTTCGACAACCCCAATGCCTCCAGCTCCTGCGGCTGCGGCAAGAGCTTCTGCTGAGGGCCGGGCGATGTGGGATTACAGCGAAAAGGTCAAGGACCACTTCTTCAACCCGCGCAACGCCGGCGTGCTCACGGACGCGAACGCTGTGGGCGAGGTGGGCAGCATCTCCTGCGGCGATGCGCTCAAGCTGATGCTGAAGGTCAACCCCGAGACCGACGTCATCGAGGACGCGAAGTTTCAAACCTTCGGTTGCGGCTCCGCCATCGCCTCGTCGTCCGCGCTGACCGAACTGGTCATCGGCAAGACGATCGACGAGGCGCGCAAGCTCACCAACCAGGACATCGCCGATTTCCTCGAAGGCCTGCCGCCGGAGAAGATGCATTGCTCGGTGATGGGGCAGGAGGCTCTGACCGCCGCCGTGGCCGCCTACAAGGGCGAGGCGCTGGAGGACGACGACCACGAGGAAGGTGCGCTGATCTGCAAATGCTTCGCGGCCGACGCCGGCATGATCGAACGCGCGATCCGCACCAACAAGCTGACCAACCTCGAGATGGTGACCTTCTACACCAAGGCGGGCGGCGGCTGTAACTCCTGCCGCGAACCGCTCGAGGAGCTGCTTGCCGAGGTCAACGCCGCGATGGTGGCCGAAGGCCTGCTTGCGGCAGGGGAGGCCTATGTCTTCGGCACCGCGCCGGCGCCCGTGAAGAAGAAGGCGCAGGGCTTTGTCATCCCCGACATGGTCCCGCCGAAGCCCGCGCCGCAGGCCGCCCCCGCGCCGATCCAGATCGAGATCGCCGCCCCCAAGGAAGCGCCGGTCGCCGTCGCCGAAAAGCCCGCGCCGGTGAACAGCGTCAAAGAGGTGATCGCGGTCACCCGGATCATCGAGGAGATGCGGCCGATCTTCCTCAAGGATGGCGGCGACGTCGAGCTTGTCGATATGCAGGGCAGCCAGGTGCAGGTGCACCTTTCGGGCGCCTGTGCCGGTTGCGCGCTCGCCGGCCAGACCCTGGGCGGTCTGCAGGCAAGGGTGACCGAAGCCCTCGGCCGGCCCGTCCGCGTCATCCCCGTGCCCAAGAGCTGAGGACAGAGACATGCGCGATTTCACGACCCATCCCGTCTATCTCGACAACAACGCCACCACCCGCTGCCTGCCCGAAGTGGTCGAGGCGATGCTGCCGTATTTCTCCGAGCAATTCGGCAATGCCTCCTCGATCCATGCCTTCGGTTCCAGCGTGGGCGGGGCGCTGCGTGGGGCGCGCAAGTCGCTCCAGGCACTCATCGGCGCCGAGTTCGACCACGAGATCATCTTCACCTCGGGCGGGTCCGAGGCGAACAACACCGCGATCCGCTCCGCGCTTCAGGTGCAGCCCGGGCGTACCGAGGTCATCACCTCGACGGTCGAACACCCGGCGATCCTCACGCTCTGCGACTGGCTGGAAAAGCACGAGGGCGTCACCGTTCACCGCATCCCGGTCGACAAACAGGGTCGGCTCGACATCGACGCCTACCGCGCGGCGCTCTCGGACAAGACCGCCGTGGTCAGCTTCATGTGGGCCAACAACGAGACCGGCACGATCTTTCCGGTCGACGGGCTCGCGGAGCTGGCACATGGCGTCGGCGCGCTGTTCCACACCGATGCGGTGCAGGCGGTGGGCAAGGTGCCGATCGACCTCAAGACCACCGAAATCGACATGCTGTCTCTGTCCTCGCACAAGCTGCACGGCCCCAAGGGGCTGGGCGCGCTCTATCTGCGCAAGGGCACCCGGTTCCGCCCGCTGCTGCGCGGCGGGCACCAGGAGCGCGGCCGCCGCGCGGGCACCGAGAACGCCCCGGCGATCATCGGGCTCGGCAAGGCCGCCGAGATCGCGCGCGAAAACATGGCCGCCGACACCGCCCGCATGGCCGCGCAACGCGACCGGCTGGAACAGGGGCTG
>JAGRMP010000180.1 GCA_020441225.1 Maritimibacter sp.
CCGGGGGTGCCGAAGCGCTCGCGGAACTCGACCGTGCCGGCGAAGGGCTGCTCGGCATAGGTCGAGGCTTTGCCGAGGGTTTCGGTCAGGTAGTCCGAGAGCCCGCCGGGAAAGTGGAAGCTGGCCTCGAGCGGCGTCTCGCCGTCGTCGATCTCGGATTTCCAGCGGATCTCGACCCCCGAGAAGAGATAGGCCTTGGAGCGGATCGACTTGAAGAGGCGCGCGGGCTTGAAGCGGTGATGGCCGAAGATCTGCTCGTCGGCGTGGAAGGTCACCGTGGTGCCGCGCCGGTTGGGGGCAGCGCCGATCTGCTTGATCGGCCCCAGCGGCACCCCGCGCGAGAAGCGCTGCTCGTAGAGCTGCCGGTCGCGGGCGACCTGCACCACCATGCTGTCGGAGAGCGCGTTGACCACGCTGGCGCCCACCCCGTGCAGCCCGCCCGAGGTCTCGTAGGCCTTGCCCGAGAACTTGCCGCCCGCATGGAGCGTGCAGAGGATCACCTCCAGCGCCGATTTCTTGGGGAATTTCGGGTGCGGGTCGATGGGAATGCCGCGGCCGTTGTCGCGGATGGTGACCGAGTGATCGGCGTGCAGCTCGACCTCGATCCGGTTGGCGTGGCCGGCCACCGCTTCGTCCATCGAATTGTCCAGCACCTCGGCGACGAGGTGGTGCAACGCGCGCTCGTCGGTGCCGCCGATATACATGCCGGGCCGCTTGCGCACCGGCTCCAGCCCTTCCAGCACCTCGATCGAGGAGGCGTCGTAATCGGAGGATTTGGAAGGCGCTGCCTTGGTCAGAAGATCATCCATGCCGCTGCTCGTTGTTGTTTTGCGCGAGTATGGCAGGGGAGGCGGGGTTGGGAAAGGGTGAAGGTGGGTGCGCGGAGGCGTGGCCTCTCCACGATGCGACCAGATCGTCGAGGCAGGATATGCCGCGCGCCAGAGAGCCCGTCCGTCCGTTGAGCCGTAGGGCGGGGTTCACCCCGCCGCACCCCCCCCGAATGAACCCGTAGGGCGGGGTTCACCCCGCCGCCCCGCACTCGCGGCACCTCCGGTCGCAGGTCAAAACCCGTTCAACCGCTCCAGTCCAGGATCGCCTTCGCCACCGTTTGCGGATCCTGGTGGATCAGCCAGTGGTCGGTGTCCGGGATGGTCACACGTGTCAGATCGGATGCGAACGTCTCGAGCCCCTCGGTCGCCTCGGGCAGCAGCGCGGTGTCGTTCTCGCCCCAGATCAGCAGATGCGGGCAATGGACCCGAAGCCGGTCCAGCGGCATCGACGGCAGGTCGGCGAGCGCCGCGCCGGGCGCCGCCACGCGCAGAGGCGAGGCGCGGTACCAGTGGATCATCGTCTTCAGCCGCCCGCCGCGCGCCCACTCGGCCTTGTACTCGGCCAGCCGGTCCGGCGTGAGCCAGGACAGGTCCATCTTCGCCGAGAAGAGCGCCAGCAGCTTCTCGAAGTCGTTCGCGGCGAGCCGCGTCTCGGAGCCGTCCCGGCGCAGGGTCAGGATGTATTGCGAGGCTTCGCTCTGCGCGCCGCCGGCGGCCAGCGCCCGCTGGAACGGCACCGGATGCACCCCGTTTGCGACGATCAGGCGCGAGACCAGATCGGGCCGGAACATCGCCAGCCCATAGGCGACCGCCGCGCCCCAGTCGTGGCCCAGCACCGTGACCGGCGCGCCGACCTGCCCGATCAGCGCCGCCATGTCGCCGACCAGCGCGGAAATCGCGTAGTTCTCGACCCCCTCCGGCGCCCAGCTCTGGCCATAGCCGCGCTGGTCGGGGGCGATGCAGTGGAAGCGGTGCGACAGCAGCGGCGCGAGATCGCTCCAGGCGCCGCCATATTCGGGAAAGCCGTGCAGCATCAGCAGCACCGGCAGCCCGGCATCGCCCCAGCGGCGCAGGAAGAAGGGATGGCCGTCGAGCTGCCGGAATTCGCTTAGCATGGGGCACCTCCAGGGGCGTTCCGGCCGGATCCTTGGACCACTCAACCGGGTCCGATTGTGACGGTTTGTTGACACGGATCAAGGCGCAAGACCGGCCATTTCGCTAACAAGGCAAACAAACCCGAGAACCTGGAGGCTCGCCGATGACCGATTCCCCGTCGAAGAAACCCGAAACCGCCACGGCACCCAAACCCGCCGCCGTCCTCAAGGCGATGGCCGCCATGGGCGGAGCCGGGGGCGCGACGGGCGTGGCCGAGGCCCCGGTGGCCGTCCCGGTGAAGACCGACAAGCCCGGCGGCGCGAGAAAGCCCGCCGCCGCGAAAACCGCGCGGGCGCCCGCGACGGTTGCAACTGGTGCCGGAACGCCCGTAGAGGCGCGGCCCGCGGTGCCGACCTCCGAGCAGGTGCGCCGCGCCTTCGAGAGTGGCAAGTACCCCTACAGCAACCGCCTGGGCCGCCGCGCCTACGAGCGGGACAAGGCCAAGCTGCAGGCCGAGCTGCTCAAGGTGCAGATCTGGGCGCAGGAGACCGGCCAGAAATTCGTGCTGCTCTTCGAGGGCCGCGACGCGGCGGGCAAGGGCGGCACGATCAAGCGCTATACCGAGCACCTGAACCCGCGGGCGGCGCGGGTGGTGGCGCTGAACAAGCCCACCGACGAGGAGCGCGGCCAGTGGTATTTCCAGCGCTACATCGAGCATTTGCCGACCGTGGGCGAAATGGTGTTCTATGACCGCTCCTGGTACAACCGCGCCGGGGT